>CAYFVS010000056.1:0-1634 GCA_964346565.1 uncultured candidatus Brocadiaceae bacterium
ACCGCGCGTACGATGCCCTGGACGTGGCCATCGAGGCCGCACGCCGCGCCGAGGACCCGCTGGAAGTCGCCAGCGCACACAACAACCGGGGCATCATCCGCCGCCGCAGCGGGCAGTACCCCGAGGCGCTCGAATCGTTCCGGCAGGCGCTGCAGATAGACGAGCGGCTCCGCTCGCGCTGGGGCATGGGATACGACCATCGGAACATCGGCATGACGCTGCGCCGGATGGGCCGCCTCCAGGAGGCCGAGCCGCACCTGGAGCAGGCAGTCGAGCTGGCCGACTCCATCGGCGACCGGGTCAACCTGGCCAAGGCCCTGCTCGCTCTGGCCGAGTTGAGGCTGGATCAAGACGCCGTTGATGAAGCGGCCGCCCTGTTCGAACGCGCCCTGAGGGAGGCCAGGGAGGTCTACCTGCCGGAGGTCGAGTGGCGGGCGCTGCGCGGGCTGGGCCGGCTGCGCCGGCGCGAAGGGGACCGGGAGGCCGCCTGGGAGGCGTTCCGCGAGGGCATTGCCGTGGTCGAGCAGATGGGCGCCGGGCTGAAGATAGACGAGTTCCGCAGCGGCTTCCTGGTCAACAAGATGGACCTCTACGAGGACGCCGTGGACCTGCTGCTGGAGATGGGTCGGGAGCGGGAAGCCTTCCACTATGCCGAGCGCAGCCGGGCGCGGAAGTTCGCCGACGTGCTCAGCGGGCGGCCGCTCGAGCTGCGCACGGACGAGGAGCGGGACCTCTACCGGCGACAGCAGGACCTGTCGGCGCGCATCCGCGGCGCGAGTCAGGCCGTGGCGCGCGAGCCCGACCCCGAGCGCAAGGAGGCGCTGGCCGCCGACCTGGAACGGCTGCGCCGGGAATATGCCGATCTGCTGTTGGACATGCGCGTCCAGCACCCCAAGTTGTCCGGCTTCATCACCGTGGAGGCGGTCACCGCCGGGGAGCTGCCCGAGTTCGTGCCGTCCGGCGTGGCGCTGGTGGCTTACTACATGCTGGGGGAGCGGCTGGTGGCCTGGTGGTGGCGGGAGGGCGAGTTCGGTTCTGTCCAGGTGCCGGTCGGGCGAGAGGAGCTGACCGCGCAGATCAAGGACTTCCGGCTCATGGTGCAGAACCGGGAACTGCTCAGCGAAGTGCGCACGGCCGCGCAGGGCCTCTACGATCACCTGCTCCGGCCGCTGGAGCGGGAGCTTGCCGGGGCGGAGGCCGTCTGCATCGTGCCCCATCGCGGGCTGCACTACCTGTCGTTCGCCGCGCTGCACGACGGCAGCCGGTTCGCCGTGGAGAGATGGCCCCTGTTCTACAGCCCCGGCGCCAGCGTCCTGCGCGGCACGCTGGAGGCCGATGCGCCGGCCCACCGCCGTGAGGTGCGCGTGCTCGCCCTGGGCAACCCCGACGTGGGCGATGCCGCCTACGAACTGCCGTTCACCGAGCGGGAGGTGGTCAGCATCGGGCGCGACTTCCCCCGCGTCACCGCCCTGACCGGTCCGGAGGCCAGCGAGGAGCGGCTGCGGGAGGAGATAGCCGGCTACGACATCGTGCACATCGGCGCGCACGGGACCTTCGACAGCGCCAACCCGCTGTTCAGCACCATCGTGCTCTCGCCGCAGCAGGAGGACGGCCTGCTGCACCTCTACGAGGTG
>CAYFVS010000057.1:0-1571 GCA_964346565.1 uncultured candidatus Brocadiaceae bacterium
CGACGCCGACGACGCGGGCCAGGTGGTCCTCTTCCAGGGCAACGACGGCGGCGGGCGGGCGGCCCTGGCCCGCCAGGCCCGCGGCGACGGCAGCAACCAGCCGGTGCAGCCCTGGGGGCCGGCCTACACCCCGGACAGCTTCCAGGTCTCGCTGCGGGCGGTCAACCCCCTGGGGGGCGGCCGGGGCCCGGCTGCAGGTGCAGGCCTGCCCGCCCAGTGTGCCCTTTGGCCACCAAGCCTGCCTGGAGCAGACCTCGGCCGTATGGCTCAGGATGCCGGACGCCAGCGGGGTTGAGTTGAAGCGCACCCTGAGCGAGCTGGATGAAAGCGTCCTCTACCGCTGGCGGGCGCGCGCCCTCTACAACTCGGCCCTCTACCGCCACGGCCCCTGGCGCCGCCTGCTGGGCCAGGCCATGGAAGCGGACGTGCGCAGCACCCAACTGCCGGCCGACCTGAGGCTGACCAAGACGATGGATCCCGAAACGCTGCTGGCCTGGGGCGACCCCCTGACCTTTACCCTGGCCTTTGAAAGCAACGGCCCGGCCCGCGACGTGGTGGTCATGGATATCATGCCCAGCGGCATCGTCAGCCTCAGCGTCACCAGCAGCGGCGCAGCCATCAGCCAGACCGGCGAGTACGTCTGGGCCGTAGAGGACCTGGAAGCCGGACAGGGCGGCGTGATTACCCTCACCGGCCTGGCCCAAATCGACCGCTTTGTCAACACCGCCGTCATCACCGGTTCCTCCCCAGATCCGAATCCGGCCAACAACTGGGCCACCGTCCAGACCCGCATCCCCGGCATCATCTACGTGGATGGGAACGCCAGCGGCGCCAAAAACGGTCTCTCCTGGGCCAACGCCTATACCGACCTGCAGGATGCCCTGGCCGAGGCCCAACCCGGCGACCAGATCTGGGTGGCCGACGGGATCTACACGCCCACGCCGGGCAGCCAGCGCACCGCCGCCTTCCAACTGAAAAGCGGGGTCAGGCTGTACGGCGGCTTTGCCGGCGGCGAAAACTGGCTCCACGAGCGGGACTGGCGGGCCCAGCCCACCCGCCTCAGCGGCGATATCGGCACGCGGGGCAACCCGGCCGATAACGTCTACCACGTCATCACCGCCAGCCAGGTTGTCTCGTCGAGCACCCTGCTGGACGGCTTCATTGTCAGCGGCGGTAACGCCGACGGGAACGACGCCGACGGTTGGGGCGGCGGGCTGCTCAATCTGGGAGGCAGCCTCAGCCTGGTCAACGTGGCCTTCATCGGTAACGCGGCCAATCTGGGCGGCGGCATCTACAATGCCGAGGGCAGCGGCCCGACGCTGGTCAACGTGGCTTTTAGCGGCAACACCGCCGCGGCCCAGGGCGGCGGGCTGTACAACCTGGGCAGTGCGCCGGCCCTGACCAACGTCACCTTCAGCCGCAACACGGCTGGCTCGGGCGGCGGTATCTACAATGCCGGCGGCAGCCAGGCTACGCTGACCAACGCCATTCTGTGGGGCAACACGCCGGATCAGATCGCCAATGCCGCCGCCAGCAGCGCCAGAGTCAGCACCAGCGACGTTCAGGGCGGC
>CAYFVS010000058.1:0-6336 GCA_964346565.1 uncultured candidatus Brocadiaceae bacterium
ACCAGCAGGAAAACGACAGGAACGAACTTGACCATCACGCCCAACATGCGCTGTCGCTTCGTCATCGTTTGAGCGCTCCTACAGAATTGGTTCCGCTTGCCAGTCCCCCTCCGGCCGTCGGAAACCGGCCGCGACGAGCCGTCATGTCCGTCTTGCTGTTGCGTTCACACCTCCTTTCCCCTCTCGCGCCAGGTTACGCTGTCAACCGGATTCGTCAGCAGCACCAGAACGCCCGGAGCCTCCCGCACGCTCTGTTGTCAGACTGCTCACACTTCACTGCCGCCTGCGGATGGTATGACATATGGGGCTCCTTGCCCATTGTATAAACGGCCAAGATGCTGTGTAGTTACGCCAAGCGTTGGCCGATTTCGACAACACCGCGTTCCTGACCGTTGCGGAAGAGCCGGCGTACGGGGAGCGGCGTCTGCCGGATGGGTCCTCGGACACGCCTCGTTCCACCCGCTCGGGCCGACGCGACTTGCCCCCATCGAGCAGAGCACTCGCGGATGCCAGACTGACTGCCGGCCCGGCAGCCGAACACTCAGCCTCAGTCTTCCAGCTGGGGCATCACGCACGAAGCATAAGGGCGCCGGCCTTGAACGCCGCCGCTGATCCATGTACCCTCCACAGCGCTCGGCTTCGGGAAGCCGACTGGACCAGCTTGGGACAGAGGTGGAGGCGATCAGGATGAAGCGTGAGTTGAAGGCAGCATTGGTGGTCATGACGGTCATGGTGGCACTTGGAGGGCTTCTGCTGGCGCAGCAGCCGGCGGGGCCGGCTCAACGCGAGAGGACCACGTCCACGGGAGGCCTGCGGGACCGGATGCCCGTGTCCAGCGGTCTGGATTTCCTCGTGGGCCTGGACGGCCATGAGGTGGCGATAGAGAACACGGAGCAGGGCGTCAACTTGGTGGTCACCGCCGAGCCCGACCATGTCGAACGCGTGCAGAGCCAGGTCAAGAGCGGCATCTCGCGGCTGGAGTGGATCCGGGAGCGAGCCGCGGAACATGAACCTCCCCTTCCGGAGGAAAGGCCACCCGGGGTGCTCGGGCTGACCATCGACGGGAAGCTGCGCGCGGCGACGCACGAGACGCAGGACGGCGTAGTCGTGAGCTTCACCGCCGAAGAGCCGGGCGTGGTGGAAGTGCTGCACGAGAAGATGCCTGCGTGGGTGGCCGACGCCCGGGAGCGGGCGGAGGAGAGGCGACGCCGTGAGCTGCAGATGCGCGAGGCGAAGAGGACCCTCTTGTCGCTGGTGATGGAACGGGCGTGGGTGAAGACCGAACCCACCGCCGACGGCGTGGTGGTCCACATTCACTCCGATGACCCCCAGGTGGCAGAACAGCTTAAGCAGGGGGTTCCGGCCGGCATCGAGATGGTGGTCAGCTTCGGGCGCAGAATGGCACGGCGCACGGGCATAGGCACGCCTTCGGCCGAGCAGGCGCCGGGACCACCCCGTGCGGAGACTGAGCTTCAGCAGACTGAATCACCGTCTGACTGAAGTTCGATGAGGTCAGCGCTCCCGTGCACCCCGCCGGGCCTTCAGCCGCCGACCGGCGGTCAACCGCCAACGTCCTCCAGGGGCTCAACGTTGCCGAACTCCGGCTTGGGTCCGCCCGAGGGGGCAGCCCATCGCACGGCGTTGACGACCACGCGCTGAATCTCGGGGTTCTTGAAGATGGGGAACGTCTCGTGGCCGGGGCGGAAGTAGAACACCTTGCCGCATCCGCGGTGGTAGCACAGGCCGCTTCGGAAGACCTCTCCGCCCTCGAACCAACTGATGAAGACCAGCTCGTCGGGCGGCGGCACGTCGAACAGCTCCCCGTACATCTCCGTGTGCGGCAGCTCGATGCACTCGCCCAGCCCCCTGGTGATGGGGTGGCCCGGCAGCACGACCCACAGCCGCTCCCGCTCGCCGATCTCCCGCCACTTCAGCGAAGCACTGGTCCCCACCAGCCGGCGGAATATCTTGGAGTAGTGGCCCGAGTGGAACACCAGCAGTCCCATGCCGGCCAGGACGCGGGTGGCGACCCTGTCCACTACCTCGTCCTTGACCTCGCCGTGGGCCATGTGGCCCCACCATGTCAGCACGTCGGTGGCGGCCAGCACTTCCTCGGTCAGTCCGTGCTCGGGCTCGTCGAGCGTGGCCGTGCCGGCCTCTATGTCCGGCTGTTCGGACAGGAAGTCGGCGATGGTCCGGTGGATGCCGTCGGGATAGACATCCTTGACGGCGTCGTGGGTCTTCTCGTGGCGGAACTCGTTCCAGACGGTGACCCGTATGACGTCAGCCATTGCGGCACTCTCCCGGTGTTGGAGCAGAAAGTCGAGCCGAACAGGGCGGCGATTATAGCCAGTGGGCGGGCCGTGTCAACACGGCGCGTCATTCATCGCCGAAGACGGTGGCGGTGAAACGGTAGATCCGCAGGTCGTCTTCCTGCCAGGCGTCCGGGGACAGGCCGGCCTTCCGGCAGACGGCTTCGAAGAACTGCTGTCGGCTCCAGCCTTCCTCCTGCGCCACCTGGGGCAGGAGCACCGCCGATCTGCTGCCCTGCCGCACGGCCAGGCCGTCCTCGCCTATGCGGATGCTGTCCGGGTCGCGCACGGGACGCAGGGCGCCGAGCACGCTGATCTCCATGCTCAGCCGGTCCAGCTCCTTCAGCGTGACCGGGGGGAAGCGAGGGTCCTTCAGCGCCGCCAGCGGAGCTATCCGGCCCACAGTGGCCCACAGGGGCGCGTCGGTCGCCGCCCGGCCGACGCACCCCCGCAGCTTGCCGTCCCGCTTGAGCGTTACGAATGCGCCGCAGGCGTTGCGCAAGGCATCGGTCAGGTCCTCCGGCACCTCCGTATGCAGCTCGCCCTCCAGGGCGCAACGGATGGCGCGCCGCGCCAGCTGCAGCAGCGTGCGCTGCTCGTGCTCGTCCAGCCGGGGGGCCGCCTCCGGCGGAGGCGCAGGCGGAGCGACGGCCAGGCTCTGTCTGATCTCCTCCACTGCCTCCGGCGGGCCGTAGAACGCCATGCCGACGTAGCTGACGCTGTCCCGATAGGTTCCGGTCAGCTCGCCGGAGTTGCGCCATTCCAGGAAGACCGGTCGTATCTTGTCCGACCGGGACAGCAGGTCCAGCAGTATGGTTATCGCGCGCGCGCCGCAGATAGTGGCCTGGCGGGCCGCCATGAAGTCGCTGAACGCTTGCGGGTCGAGTTCCTCGATGTGCCGGACCGCTTCCATGTCCAGTTCCCTGATCTTGCGGCCCAGCCGCTCGCCGGTGGTTCCTTCGAACGGCGTGTAGCGGAAACGGGGGCCGTAGTGCGTGAAGTCCGTGCTGACCACCACCAGCGTATCCGCGTCGAGCCGCCCGGCCAGGGCGGCGGATGCAAGAGCGAAGTGCTCCGAGCTGAGCCGGCCAACGATGACGGGCACGATGGGCGGCGGCTCGGGCCAGAGCACCTGCATGAAGGGCAGTTGCACCTCCAGGCAGTGCTCCTCGCGGTGGGCGTGGCGAGTCTTGTGAAACGGCTCCTGCTCGATGAGGGCCTCCCGCAGGGGGGTGTCCACGGGTACCTCGCCCAGGGGTGTAGCGTAGGCGGAGTGGGCGGCGACGCTGCACGTTGCCCACAGGACGCCCGTGTGGGTCGGGCCCAGCATGATGACGCGGGACGGGGCAGAGGCGTCTTCCAGCAGCTTGTAGCAGGTGGCGGCGGTGCGCCCGCTGTAGCGATAACCCGCGTGGGGCACGATCAGCGCGATGGGACGCCGCCCGTTCAGGTCCGCCGGCACCTGCGGCTCGGCCGCCTGGAGCAGGTAGTTGACTTCCTCCCGCAGCTTCTCCGCCGGGCCGGGGTAGAACCTGCCCGCGGCGGCCGGCTCCCTGACGTCGCCTTCCGTTGCCGCCGCCACGCAGGCGGCCCAGAACAGGGCCATCATCGCGGTCAGGAGCGCGCGCGGGCGCAGACTGCGTCGCTTGCTGTTCATCCTTTGCCTTCCCGGCCCGATGCCGGCAGCATCAGGCAACTGAGCAGTGTCAGGTCGTCGTCCGGCTCCACGTCCTGGCAGCGTTCGAGCACGGCCGCGTAGATGTCCTCAAGCCGGTGCCCCCCGCAGGTGGGGAATCCGCCCAGCAGCTCCGCCAGGCCGTCCGCCCCAAGCCGCTTCTCGTCGCCCACCGGCACGTCAGTCACCCCGTCGCTGTAGGCCAGCACACGGTCGCCCGGCCCGAGCTGCGTCTGACGGTCCTCGTAATCGGCTTCCTTGTGGACACCGATGGGGAGCTGGGACAGCTTGAGTATCTCGACGTCGTTGGTCTCCGCGCGCTGGACCAGCAGGGGGGGATGGCCTGCCGAGGAGTACGCGAGCTGCCCATGTGCGGCGTCCACGTGGGCGCAGACGGCTGTGAAGAAGCCCAGCCCCTCTGCCCGCACGGCCATGCGCCGGTTGATGGCCGCGAGCAGGGCCGCGGGGCTGTCGGCCTCGTCGCGGCATTCCATCAGCAGTCCGTAGATCAGCGTCGTGTACAGCGCGGCGGACGGCCCGTGCCCCTCGGCATCGCTGAGGAAGACCTCGTAGACATCATCCGAGACCCGCCGAACCTGGTAGGAATCTCCGCCTATCAGTGCTCGCGGCGCGTACTGGACATCGAAGGAAAGCCGACCATCCTGCGGCAGCTCCCGGGTGAGCAACTGCCGCTGGACCGTGCGGGCCAGCTCCATCTCACGCAGCTCGTCCGTCTGGTCTCGGAACACCTCTATGCCGCCGATGACGCGGCCGTCGTCGTCCAGAACCGGGCCGACCGCGGTGGAGAGCGGGATGCTCTCCCCCCGGGTCGTCTGTGCGTAGACGGTCACGGGTCCCTCGCCGGGCTTCCCCCGCACGATGGCTCGGTGCAACGGGCACAGGTCCGTGGTGCACAGGCGCCGGCCGTCCTTGTCGGTGTGCGCCAGGATGTCGTCCGCGCAACGGTGGCCGACCACGTCCTCATGCCGGTGGCCGGTGATCCGTTCGGCGGCCTTACTCCAGTAGACGATGCGCCGTTCGGTGTCGGTCACGTAGAGGCCGGCGTTGACGTGGTCAAGCAGCTCGCCGAACCCTCGCTCCCGCACTTCCTCGATGTTCTTCATCCCGGTTGCCCCGCCCGGGCAGTGCGTATCATTCCCAGCCGATCCAGCGTAGCAGAACGGGCCGGCGCCCGCAAAGCCGCCCGGCTTGCGCGGCTCGGCCCGGCCCGCATATCATGTCCGCACAGGGGCACCTTCAGCGGCGACACGGACATGGAAACCGAGCATCTGGACGCCGGCCAGGACGCCGATGTCGCCCGTGCGGCGGAACTGCTCAGGCAGGGCCTTATCGTGGCTTTCCCGACTGAGACGGTCTATGGTCTGGGGGCCCGGGCCGACAGCCAAGCGGCTCTGGCGGAGCTTCGGCGCATCAAGCAGCGGCCGGTGGGCAAGAAGTTCGCCCTGCTGGTCGCCTCCGCCGAGCAGGCGCGCGCCTGGGGCGAGCTGGACGACGCGGCCGGGCGCCTGGCCGAGCGCTTCTGGCCGGGTCCGCTCACCCTCGTCATACCGGACGGGCAGGGCGGGCAGGTCGGCCTTCGCTGTCCGGACTGCGAGGTCACCCGCCGGATGCTCCGGCTGACGGGTGTGCCGGTTGCTGCGCCCAGCGCCAACGTCAGCGGGCAGCAGCCCGCCCGCAGCGCCGAGGAAGTGCTGGAGGTGTTCGAGGGCCGCATCGCGGCGGTGCTGGACGGGGGTCCGGTGCGGCTGGGCGTCGCTTCCACTGTGGTGCGGGTTGCCGGCGGGTCGGTCCACCTGCTGCGAGAGGGAGCGCTGGCGACGGCTGCCGTGATGGACGTGGTCAGGCAGTTCCCTCCGCCAGGGGAAGGCCCACGGTGAAGGTGGTCCCCTCGCCCGGCTGCGACTGCACGTCAATGAACCCTCCGTGGGCCCGGGCGATGTTGTAGCAGATGGCCAGGCCCAGCCCCATGCCGTCGGCCTTGGTGGTGAAGAACGGTTCGAACAGGCGGTCCAGGTGCTTCGGCTCGATGCCCGGACCGTTGTCGGTGAAAACGAAGACCAGGAAAGCCTGACTGGTGGAGAAGCTCTCAGCCAGGGCGCGGCGGCTGACCTTCTCGCGGGGGCGCACGTAGCCCTCCACGAGCAGCAGGCCGCCGGGCCCGTCCTGGAGGACCTCCAGGGCGTTGCGCACGATGTTCAGCAGGAGTTGCCGCAGGCGGGCGCGGCTGATGCCGAGGGCAAGCTGCCGGTCAATGACGGCCTCCTCGATGCGTATGCCTTCGGTGTAGTCGAGCACCTGGGCCATGCCGAGCACCTCGGTGAGCAGTTC
>CAYFVS010000059.1:0-2825 GCA_964346565.1 uncultured candidatus Brocadiaceae bacterium
TCCAGCTCCGCCCGCCGGTCGGCAGCCGCCCTGTTGACGAAGGGCCAGCCTTCCACGTTGCGGGCCAGGCGGATGCGGCTGCTGACGACCACGTCGCTCTCAGGGCCGCCCTTCAGCCACTCGACAAGGCGCTGATTAAGATTCGCCAGGTTCATCCTGTTCTGATTCCAGTTCGCTGATCCGGTCCCTCAACCGGGCCGCCAGCTCGTAGTTCTCCTGTTCGACGGCCAGCGCGAGCCGGTGGCGAGCCCCCTCCAGCTCGCAGCGCCCACGCGCCTTCTCGTCGGCCTGTGGTGGCAGCTTGCCGCAGTGCTGGGAGGCACCGTGTATCTGCTCGAGCAGCTGCGCCAGCCCCGCTTCGAACACCTCATAGCCCTGCGGGCAGCCCAGCACGCCCCGCTGCTGGAAGTCCAGGTAAGTGGCTCCGCACCGGGGGCACTCGGTGTCGCTGAGCTGCCTCAACTGCGGAGCCACGGCGGCCAGGATGTGGGCGAAAGCCGCCATTGGGCTCAGTCCCAGCCCGCCCCCCTTCTGGGCGTAGCAATCCTCGCAGAGGTGGCGCAACACGGGCTGGCCGTCCAGGAACTCGGTCAGGTGCACGGTGGCCCGGTTCTCGCCGCACTCCTCGCACAGGGGGCGCTCGCCCTCCTGGTGCTGTTCCTCGTCGCTCACGTGGAGGTCCTCTCTCCCTGGGTCAGGGGGCGTAGGTGGCGGAGCACTTCTCCGACTCCCAGCACGAGACACGCCGGACCCGCACGCCATCGGGCAGCAGGTCCGCCAGCCCCTCGGCAATGTGGCGGCACACGTTCTCGGTGGTGGGGTTACGCTGGTCGAAGGGCGGCAACTCGTTCAGGTATGCGTGGTCCAGCGGGCCCAGCACCTGCTTCAGGGCGTAGCGCAGTTCCCGGAAGTCCACCACCATGCCCAGCTCGTCGAGCTGCCCGGCGGCCACGTGCACCTGCACGCGCCAGTTATGCCCGTGCAGCTTCTCGCACTCCCCCTGGTAGCCGCGCAGGTTGTGGGCGGCGGAGAATTGATCTTCGACGCTCAGCTCATACATGGCCGCCAGGCCCGCCCATCGCGGTTGCGGGGATGCGTCACTCACATCCCATTCTATTTGGCCGGTCCGCCCCGGTCAAGGCTGCGGCGCGCGGGGACACAGCGCCGCCGCCTCATCATCGGTGAGAACCCCGGCCCGGTTGAGGATGGGACTTCACCACGGAGGATACCGAGAACGGCAGCCTACCGAAGAATGCATCACGTCGAGCACCACGCTGGTCGGCGCTTCGCGCCATGCTCGTCGTGACGTTCTGGTTGATCCTTCCTCCGTGCCCTCCGTGTGTCCGTGGTGAGAACACCCGGTCTCAACGGCGGCTGTAGTTGCCCTCCAGCAGTGCCTCACTCAGCACGTGCCCCTCCATCGCAGCTTGCAGCCGCCTCTTGTTCGCCCCTTCGCGCAGGTCGAGCTCGGCGTCCAGGGCGTAGAGCCTGAACCGGTAGGTGTGCGTGCCGCTCGGAGGGCATGGCCCGCCGTAGCCCATCTTGCCGAAGTCGGTGCGGCCCTGGACGCCTTGCGGCTCCTGGCCCTCCGGGATCTCGGTCGTCTCCGGTGGGATGTTCCAGACCAGCCAGTGGTCGAACGTTCCCCCCGGCGCGTCCGGGTCGTCCATCACCAGCGCGAGCGCCTGCGCCTCCTGCGGCACGTCGGCTATCCGCAGCGGCGGGGAGGTGTCCCGGCCGTCGCAGGTGTGCACGGACGGAATGCTGCCCCCGTTCTCGAACGCCGGACTGCTCAGTCGCATACCAGGCCCTCCTTTGAGCTTCGTGCAGTGCTCGTCCCCCGATGCCTCGATTATAAGGTAGCGGGCGCGCGGCAATCAACGCCGCTGCGGCCACGCGCTTCGCACCGGCGGGGGCCAATCGGGGACCAATTACCGCTCATACCAGCCAGAACCAAGGCTTGACCTGATGGCACTGTGGGGTATAATAAACGTGCCTTTGTCAGCGCTATTACTCTGTGCGAGCAGGTTGTCGGGGAGGTGCTACTATGTCCAATGGTACGGGAGGCCGAGACGGAAGGGATTCGTCCGAGCTGCACCTGGCTCTGGAGCCACTGGAGCCGCGCTTGCTGCTGGATGCCGGCTTCGGCCCGGAGCAGGTCATCGTCGCCTCGGACGCCAGCGGTGCATGGGATGTCTATGCAACGGACCTGGACGGCGACGCCGACGCCGACGTTCTGTTCGCGGCCCCCTACGCACGTAGCATCGGTTGGTACGAGAACACGGGGGCAGGTTCTTTCGGTCCCGCGCAGATGATAGACGGCGACGCCAGCGGCGTGCAAAACGTGTATGCCGTGGACCTGGACGGCGACGGAGACGCCGACGTGCTGGCGGCTTCGCAGTACGAGGACGATATTGGCTGGTATGAGAACCTGGGCGCGGGTGCTTTCGGCACCAGACAGGCGATCTCCGGCAGCGGTTCGCGGCGATCCAGCGTGTATGCAGCCGACCTGGACGGCGACGGGGATGCCGACGTGCTCTCGGCTTCAGAAGGCGACAACTTCATCGCATGGAACGAGAATCTGGGCGGGGGCGTTTTCGGCGCCGAGCAGGTGATCAGCACGTCTGTGACCTGTCCTATGGACGTGCACGCGACGGATCTGGACGGGGATGGCGATGCCGACGTCCTATCAGCCTCAAGAGGGGATGACAAGATCGCGTGGTATGAGAACCTGGGTGGCAGCTTCGAAGCCCAGCAGGTGATCAGCACCGGTGCCCATGGCGCGTGGTCGGTCCACGCGGCTGACCTGGATGGGGACGGAGACG
>CAYFVS010000060.1:0-10100 GCA_964346565.1 uncultured candidatus Brocadiaceae bacterium
GGCGGAGGAAGCGTGCCGCCTCGGCGCCGTCCACGGCGCGGTGGTCGCAGCCCAGGGTCAGTGTCATCATCCGCCGCACCCCGATGCCGCCGGCGATGGGTACGGCGCGCTGCTGGGCCGCGCCCACGGCCAGGATGGCGCACTCGGGCGGGTTGATGATGGGCAGGAACTCCCGTACGCCCCACATGCCCAGGCTGCTGACGGTGAAGCTGCCGGTCGCGTCGGAGCTGAGCACGCCCCGCCGGGCGGCTTCCGCGTTTTCGCGCGAGAGGCGCGATATCCCGCGCAGGCTCTTCGTGTCGGCGTCTGGAATCACCGGCACCAGCAGGCCGTCCTCGGTGGCCACTGCCACGCCGACGTTAACCCGCTCCCGCAGCGTGAGGCCGTCCTCGGACACGTGCGCGTTCAGCCGCTCATGGTCCCGCAGCGCCAGGGCGGCGGCCTTGATGACCAGGTCGGTGACGGTCAGGTGGGCCTCGCCCGCCTCGTTCTGCGCGCGGCGCCACTGCTCGGTCTCGGTCACGTCGGCGTCGGCGGACAGGTAGAAGTGGGGGATGGTGCGGACGCTGCGGGTCAGGCGCTCCGCGGCGGCGCGGCGGACCTTCCCGAAGGGCAGGAAGCGCTCGGCCCGCTCGGGGATCGGCAGGTCCCGCTTGATGACGCGCCCGCCGGGCCCGGAGCCTTGCACCTGGGACAGGTCCACGTCGCGCTCCCGTGCCACGCGCCGGGCCGAGGGGGAGGCCACCGTCCGCCGGGCGCCGGCTGCCTCGGTTCTGCCCGGCTCCGCCCCGCCCATCTCGACCAGGTCGTTCAGCAGGTCATCCTCCTCCGTCCCGGCGGGGGCCGGGGCGGGCTCGGCCTGCTCCGGCAGGGATTCGCCGGGGCTGCCCACGTAGGCCAGGGACTCGAAGACATCCACCTCCTCCCCCTCGCCGTGTAGCACTTTGAGCAGGACGCCGTCCTGCTCGGCCTCCACCTCGAAGGCGGCTTTCTCGGACTCGACGACGACCAGTACCTCGCCCTTCGCGACGCTGTCCCCCTCTGCTTTACGCCACTCGATGATCCGGGCGCTGGGGATGTCCTGGCCGACCTGGGGCATGATAATGGTTTCCACGGCTGTCAGGCCTCCACTTCCGATGCGCGTCCGGCGCCGCCGAAGCGGCGGATGTTGTCGGCCATCTCGCTGTTGACCCGCCCGAACTGGGCGCGAATCACCTTCAGCGGCTCGTATTCGCGGTGCTCCGCGTGGTACTGGCAGAAGCCGTCAATGAAGGCGTGCTTGAGCTGGGTGGAGATGTTGACCTTCGCGCAGCCGAGGGCGATACAGCGGGCAAAGGCATCCTCCGACAGACCGGTCCCCCCGTGCAGCGCAACGGGCAGGCCGGTGCGCCGGGCGATCTCCTCCAGCAGGTCGTAGGCTATCTGCGGCTCGCCCTTGTAGAGCCCGTGGGCCGTGCCGATGGCGGGGGCAAACGCCGCCAGGCCCAGCCCCTCGCAGAACTCGACGGCCTTGTCCGGGTCGGCCAGGTTGGCCGCCCGGTCCTCGACGGAAACCTCGTCCTCGACGCCGCCGATTCGGCCCAGCTCCGCCTCGACGCTGACTCCCGCTGGCCGGGCCGCCTCCACCACCTGCCGCGTCATCTCCAGGTTCTTCTCGAACGGCTCGCGGGAGGCGTCTATCATCACGGAGGTCCACCCGGCCTCGATGCACCGGCGGCAGAACTCCACCTCCCGGCAGTGGTCCAGGTGCAGGGCCACGGGCACGGGCGAGTCGCCGGCCGTCTGCCGCGCCCACTCCACCATCTGCTCGGGGCCCCAGTGGCGCACCGTACGGACCGACGTCTGCACGATGACGGGCGCCTCCAGCTCCTCGGCCGCGCGCACCACGGCCAGCATCGAGTTGTAGTCCACGACGTTGAACGCGCCGACGGCGAACCTCCCTTCGCGGGCCGCCCGCACGATGGGCGCCATGCTGAGCAGGGGCATGGCTCGTGTCTCCTCTCGCTCGGTCCTCTGCTCTCTGAGTGGGCAGGCGCGGCGTCCCCGCCGCGCCTTGTCCGGCGAGGACGCCGGACCTACCTTCCTCCAATGGGCTGTCAGTCCGCGTAGGTCGCCCGACGCACGGCGGCGACGATGTCCGCCACCTGCGGCACGCAGGCGGCCTCCAGCTCCAGGTTGAACGGTATGGGCGTGTTCAGCCCGGCGGCGATCTCAATCGGCCCGTCCAGGTAGTCGAAGGCCTCCGCCTGGATGATGGAGGCGATGTCGGAAGCGACCCCGCCCCGGCGCGCCGCCTCCTGGACGATGACCACGTGCTCGGTCTTGCGCACCGACGCCAGGATTGTCTCCCTGTCCAGAGGCACCAGTGTGCGGGGATCCACCACCTCCGCCTCGATGTCCTGCCCGGCCAGCTGCTCGGCCGCATCCAGACAGCAGGGCACCATGCCCGACCAGGCTATGACTGTCGCGTCTGTGCCTTCCCGCTTCAGGTCGGCCGTGCCCAGTTCGACCAGGCAATCGCCCTCGGGCACGCGGCCTTCGGTCTTGTAGAGCCGCTTGTGCTCGATGAAGATGACCGGGTCGTCGTCGCGGATGGCGCTCTTGAGCAACCCCTTGGCGTCTGCGGGCGTCGAGGGCATGACCACCTTCAGCCCTGGCACGTGGTAGAAGAGCGCCTCCAGGCTCTGGGAGTGCTGGGCGGCCAGGCCGTTGCCGACGCCGCCCTGGGTGCGCACCACCAGCGGCACGCGGCCCTTGCCGCCGGTCATGAAGCGGTACTTGGCCGCCTGGTTGACGATCTGGTCCATTGGCAGGGTCGCAAAGTCGATGAACAGGATCTCCACCACCGGCCTCATGCCGGTGATGGCCGCGCCCACTCCGGCCCCGGTGAAGCTCGCCTCGGAGATGGGCGTATCTATGACCCGCCGGGGGCCGAACTCCTCCAGCAGCCCGACCGTCACTTTGTAGGAGCCGCCGCGCTCGCCGATGCCCTCGCCCATGCAGAAGACGGAAGGGTCGCGGGCCATCTCCTCCCGCAGGGCTTCGTTGAGCGCCTGGCGGTACTCGATGGTGCGCGTTCCGGCGGCCTGTGCCGGCTGCCCGCTCATCAGTAGGTCTCCACCTCGCGCAGGAAGTCCTCGACCGAGGGCTCGGGGCTGTTGACGGCGAACTGGACGGCCTCCTCCAGCTCGCGCTCCACCTGCTGCTCGATGCGCTCCACATCCTGCTCGCTCGCGCCGCCGCCCTCCAGCAGGTAGGCGCGTCCCTTCTTCACCGGGTCGTTCGCCTTGTAGTGGGCCAGCTCCTCCTCGGGCATGTAGTGGCCGGGGTCGTTGACGTGGTGGCCCATGAAGCGATAGGTCCTGGCCTCTATGAGCACGGGTCCCCTGCCGCTGCGGCACTCGGCGGCGGCCTCGCGGGCGCACTCGTAGACCTCCAGCACGTCGTTGCCGTCCACCTGGCGGCTGTCCACGCCGAAGCCGAGGCCGCGCTTGAACAGGTCCGGCTCGCGGGTCACGTCCTGAATGGGGGTCGAGACGGCGTACTGGTTGTTCTCGATGGCTATGATCAGGGGCAAGTCCCAGGCGGCGGCCAGGTTCAGCGATTCGCAGAAGACGCCGTTGTTGGTCGCCCCGTCGGAGCAGAACACCACGGTCACCCGGTCCTCCCCCCGGATGCGCGTCCCGAGTGCGGCGCCGACGCCGATGGGAATGCCGCCGCCCACGATGCCGTTCGCGCCCAGGTTGCCGGCGGTCACGTCGGCGATGTGCATCGAGCCGCCGCGCCCGCCGCAGTAGCCCGTCCGACGGCCCAGAAGCTCGGCCACCATGTACTTCAGCTCGGCGCCCCGCGCGATACAGTGTCCGTGGCCGCGGTGGGTGCTGGTGATGTAATCCCCGTCCTCCAGCGCCGCGCAGACGCCGGTCGCAATCGCCTCCTCCCCCAGGTAGGGATGGAAGTAGCCCCGGATCAGCCCCTTGCGGTAGAGCTTGATGCAGCGAGTCTCGAACCGGCGAATGGTGTAGAGGACCCGGTAGAGGTCGCTCAGCAGCTCATTCGGGTAGGTCGCCCGGTTCACTGTTCGGCCTCCGCTTCGGGCCGGGAATCGGATGCCCTGACCAGGAAGCGATACATGTCGCCCCGGTAGATGCTGCGTTCCATCTCCAGGATCAGCTCCTTGCCGCAGAAGGTGACCCCCTCGACGCAGAAGGCCGGCACCGGTTCGCGGAGCCCGAACCAGTCCAGCTCTCCCGCCTCGAGCGTGACGGCGCTGAGCATCTGCTGGATCTCGGTCAGCTCCACGCCGTAGTCGCGGTAGATGGCGTAGAGGCTGCCCGTCAGGTCCCGCTCCTCGATGCCGGGGCAGAAGCGCTCGGCGATGTAGCGGGTCTCCTTCATCATCGGCGTGCCGTCGGCGTAGCGCATGCGCTCTATGACGCAGACCGGCCCCCGCAGGCGGTAGGTGCGCCCGTGGATGGTCAGCGAGCGGCCGCGCCGGCGAGTCTGCACGTCGAGCACCTCTGTCGAGGGCTCGCGGCCCTCCTGCAGCATGTTGCGGGTGAAGCTGAGGATGCGGTCCACGCTGCGCTCGACGGCGCGGGCGCACACGAAGGTGCCGCGCCCCTTGACACGCCTGGCCCAGCCGGTCTGCTCCAGGCGGGCCAGCGCCCGCCGGGCGGTGGTGTTGCTCACGCCGTAGCGCTCGATCAGGTCATTCTCGCTCGGGGTGCGCTCGCCCGGGCTGAGTTCGCCCGCGCGGATGCTCTCGATGATGTCCTGGCCGATGCGGTAGTACTTCGGCAGGCTGTCCTGGCTCTTCGCCACGGTTTCCCCTGGACCTCGGCAACTTAACGCACTAAGATGCTACCCGTCCCGGCGTGCGCCGTCAACAGGGAACGGACACGTACGGAACTTGGTGACTACGCAAGCGGGAGGAGCAAGCCATGGCAGGACCGAGTTTCGAGCACGTCGTCATAGACGAGGACGGGCCGCAGGACCCCCACGCCAAGGCGGTCGGCGACCTGGACGGCGACGGACAGGACGAGCTGATCGTCGCCAGCAGCGCCGGCGGGCCGCTGGTCTGGTACGACCTGGAGACGTTCGAGAAGCACGTCATCCACCCCGCCGGCCAGTGGAGCTGCGACGCGAAGGTGGTGGACATGGACGGGGACGGTGCGCCCGACGTGCTCATCTCCTGGTGGTACGACCGCAACGAGATCGAGTGGTTCCGCAACCCGGACGCCGGCCCGGCCTCCGGGCCCTGGCCGGAGCACGTCATCGGCCCGCCAAGGGCGCATGACATCCGCGTGGGCGACCTCGACGGCGACGGGCAGCTCGAAATCGTCACCCGCGACCAGGGCGACAACGGGCACGTCATACGAGTCTGCAAGCGCGCCGGGCAGGACTGGCAGCGGCGCGACATCTCCTGCCCGACCGGCGAGGGTCTCGCCCTCGGGCGCATCGCCGGCAGCGGACGGCTGGACATCGTCATCGGCGGGCTCTGGTACGAGGCGCCTGCCGACCCGCTGGAGGCCGAATGGGCCGAGCATCGCTTCGCCGAGTGGCCCGGCGACGCCGTCGTCCGGACGGCGGACATGAACGGCGACGGCCGGGCGGACGTGGTCCTGACGCGCTCGGAAGGCCCGCACCGCGTCTCATGGTTCGAGGCGCCCGAAGACCCCCGCCGGCCCGGCTGGGAGCAGCACCTGATAGGCGACGACGTGGACTACGCCCACAGCCTGGGTGTCTGCGACCTGACCGGCGACGGCTTGCTCGACGTCGTCACCGCCGAGATGCACCAATCCGAGCGGCGGCGGGTGCTGGTGTATCTGAACGGCGGCGACTCGCTGTCATGGGAGTGTCACGTGCTGGCGGAGACCGGCTCGCACAACGTCTGCATCGCCGACCTCGGCGAGCGGGGCAGGGCGGTAGCGGGCGCCAACTGGAGCGGCCCGCACCAGCCCGTCGAGATGTGGGTGGTGCGCCCGTAGAGCCGGGCGCGGCAAGGCCACACGCAACGACAACTCAGTCGCAGCGGCCGGCGCGCCGCATGCCTCATGCGTTCGGATGCATGATGTCGGTAAGGCGCCGGCCGAGTCTGTTCGGCTTCGTCAGCAGCCAGTGGGGAAGCCGCGTGCCGATTCCCTCGTGCATCACGGAGCGCCATTCCTCTTCGTCCAACCCCAGCAGCACCTCCCCCGACGAAGTGTCCAGCAGGAAGTAACCGGCATCCAGTGTCGGACCCAGATCGGATCTAGGGACGCTCGCTACCCGCCCGAAGACGTAGTCGTCCCACACCCCGACCTGCTGGATGTCCGGCGGCACGATGCAGCGCCTGTCCCTGCTCTCACGTGAGGTAACGATCATCCTGGTGTAGCCGTTGGTCCTGACCAGCTTGTAGTCTCCCGGGAGCTCGACGCTGTAGTCCCCGACGCGCCCGCAGCCGCAGAGGGCCACCAGCGCGAAAAAGGCCGCGACCAGCGGTGCTTTGCCCAGGCCGCCTCCCGAGCAGAAGTAATGCCACGCTATGTTACCACGTTTCCCGCTCCTTGTGCGCGGGGTTCGGCCACCAGTCGCAGACAACGCCAGGGGAGCCGCAACCGCCACCGCGCCGAAGCGACGCTATGGCGCCCCACGAAGGCGGCATGAACGCCGATAGACGCAGATGGCAGCCAGGAGAACCCGCGGCAGTTGTGCCGTCACTCCGCAATCACACGCGTCCGTCCGTGTCTATTGCCGTGACTCAGTGGTCTGGCGGAGGCGTTCGTAGAGAACGATGCCGGCGGCGACGGTGACGTTGAAGCTGTCCGCGCCCCCGCGCATCGGCACGGTGACCAGCTCGTCGCAGACCGAGCGCAGCCCCTCCGACAACCCCACGCTCTCGTTGCCGAGCACCACCGCCACCCGGCCGGTCAGGTCGGCGCGCCAGCAGGGACGCTCGGCGTGGGCGGAGGTGCCGACCACGCGCAGCCCCTCGCCCTTGAGCGCGCCGAGGTAGTCCGCCGGGTTCGTCGCAACCGCGATGGGCACGCGGAAGATGGAGCCCGTGCTGGAGCGCACGGCGGCGCGGGACCACGGGTCGGCCGAGTCGCGCGTGAAAACGGCGCAGCATGCGCCGCAGGCGTCCGCCGTGCGCACCAGCACGCCGACGTTGCGCGGGTCCTGTATCCCCTCGCCGACCAGCACCAGTCCGTCAGGGCCGAGGCAGTTCCGCACGTCGGCCGACGGCGGCCGCTCCACCACCGCCAGCACGCGCACGGAGGTCTCGTAGCCGAGGCCGAGGATCTTGAAGAAAACGCCACGGGTCACGGGATGACAGGGAATGCCGCGTCGCTGTGCCTCCTCCCGCAGTTCCTCCAGGTCCGCTCCCTCGGAGGGGTGGAGGAAGAACAGCTCGCGCACCGGCGCTCCCGCCCCGACGGCCCGCCGGGCCAGGCGCAGTCCGTCGGCCAGGAAGGCGGTGGGCTCCTCCCCGCCGATGACCCCCAACGCGCGGCGGGCGGCGTCCACGGCGGGATGCTTGATGCGCCGGATGGGCCTGGCTTCCCCTTCCATGCTGAGCGCCCCTTTGGTGTTGACCAGTGGCTCCCGGCGGCTACGTCAGCCCGTAAACCTGGGCAGGGGCCAGGTGGCCCGGGAACCTGTCCAGCAGCTCACGGCGCACGGCGTAGCACAGGTGGCAGGCGTCAACGTAGGCGTCCTTGTGCTCGACTTCATAGCGGGCGGCCAGCTCCGCCGGGCCGCCGTCCAGCAGCGGACCGCAGATCGGATGCGAGCCTGGCTCGTAGCCGGCGGCCAGGTCGGCCAGCGGCTTCTCCCACACGTTGCCCATGCTTACCCCCTGGCACAGATGCACGTGGCCGCAGGCGTCCACGTGCACGCGCCGCGGGTCGGCCAGGTCCTCGAACGGACACTCCGTGAAGTGCTGCCAGGGCTGCCGGGGCAGGCCGTCGGTGAGCTTCTCGGTCGCGCGACCGCGGAACATCACCCCGCCCGTGACGGACGGCCCGCCCGAGTCGTCCTCGACCGCCGGCCGGTCGGTGGTCATCACGGTGCACCCCATTCCGAGCGCCTCGCAGGCAGCGGCGGCGTTCGGCGCGAGGGCCTGCTCCTCGGGGCCGTGGTAGAGCGAACCGTCGCTGACGCACAGGGAGGAGAGGCCGAGTTCGCGCAGAGGCCGGAGCCACAGCTCCGCATCGCCGGGCGAGGTGGCCCAGTAGGCGTTCGTCACGATGCCGGGCTCGAAGCCCATCGCCCGTACCAGCCGCACGCCTTCGCGCATCAGCCCGTAGAACAGGAACGGCTCCCCGCCCTCGAAGAACACCGTCTCCACGCCGCGCAACCCCTGGATCTGGCCGAGCAGCCGCCGCACCTGGTCGGCCGTGAATGTGCCCACGGCCCACGGGCTGCCGAACACGAAGCAGTGGTCGCACTCCTTGGTGCAGCGATAGGTGAGCAGGATGTGGACGCCCGTCAGCATTCTGGATCTCCCGATGGCGGTCGCCTGGCGGCCGCTGTTCCGGCGCGGATTGTAGGTCGCCTACGCCGGTGCGTCAACGAGGCACAGGGTTGACAGGCCGTCCGGCCGGGCCGATACTTGGGGCGGCCGGCCCGCGTCGGCCGGGGACACGACTTCGCCAGGGGGAAAGAGGCAATGTCCGGCAGAACCAGACCCGTGGACGTGATCGGCCTGCCGCCCGGCACGCTGGTCCACGTGGGCAAGAAGCGAGTCGAGCAGGCGCGCATCACGCTGATCCGCTACGACGAGCAGCAGGTCGAGGAGCGGCAGGTGACCGACGTGGAGGAGTGCTGCGGGCCGGGCGCCGAATCCCAGGTGACCTGGATCAACGTGGACGGCCTGCACGAGGTAGAGGTCATTGACCGGCTGGGGGAGCACTTCGGGCTCCACCCGCTGGTGCTGGAGGACATCGCCAACACCCGGCAGCGGCCCAAGGTCGAGGACTACGACGACTACCTCTACATCGTGCTTAAGATGCTTTACCACGACGCCGACGGTGGCCGGGTGGAGGCCGAGCAGGTCAGCCTGGTGCTGAAGCCGGGGCTGGTCATCAGCTTCCAGGAACGACCGGGCGACGTGTTCGAGCCGGTGCGGGAGCGCATCCGCAGCGGCAAGGGACGCATCCGGAGCATGCACGCCGACTACCTGGTCTACTCACTGTTCGACGCCGTGGTGGACAGCTACTTCGCCATCTGCGAGGGGTTCAGCGACCGGCTGGAGGACCTGGAGGAGCGCACCATCGAAGAGCCGGAGCCGGAGACCAGCCGCCGCATCCATTCCGCCAAGCGGGAGCTGATACTGCTGCGCAAGTCGCTTTGGCCGCTGAGGGAGGTCATCAGCGCCCTTCAGCGGGCCGAATCGCCCCTGATCGGCGAGACCACCGCCCTCTACCTGCGCGACGTCTATGATCACACGATACAGGTGATTGACACCGTCGAGTCGTTCCGCGACATGGCGGCCGGGCTGCTGGACATCTACCTGTCGAGCCTGAGCAACCGCATGAACGAGGTGATGAAGGTGCTGACCATCATCGCCACGCTGTTCATCCCGCTGACGTTCATCGCGGGGGTTTACGGGATGAACTTCCGCTATATGCCGGAGTTGGGGTTGCAGTGGGGCTATCCGGCTGTGCTGGCCGTCATGCTGGCGATTGTGATCATGATGCTGTTCTTCTTCCGGCGCAGGAAGTGGCTCTGACTGGCCAGCCATGAGGGGCAACGACCAGCCGGCGCGCGCCTGGCAGGTGGGGGAGATGGCGGCCGTGCTGGCCACGGCCGGGGCGTTCGTGGCCTGGGGGCGGCTGCCGGCGAACCGCGTGACGTTCATTGTGGCGTGTGTGGGGTTGTGGTCCGTGTACGCGGCATGGCGTGCGGCGCGGCGGCCGGCCCTGCTCGAGCGATGGGGCCTGCGGCTGGACAACCTGGGACGGGGCACGGCGCGCTGCGTGATGGTCACGGTGCCGGCCGCCCTTGCCATCGTGGCCTATCGCCTGCTCGCCGGCTGGCGGCCGCTGCCGGCGTCGGCGGCGGTGGTGTTCGGCCTTTATCCGGCGTGGGCTCTGGTCCAGCAATTCCTGGTGCAG
>CAYFVS010000061.1:0-3838 GCA_964346565.1 uncultured candidatus Brocadiaceae bacterium
ATCGGCACGCTGACGGCGTTCCTGTTCTACCTGGGCCGGTTCCACCAGCCGATTCTGCGCATGATGATGATGGCCGAGCGGGGCGGGGAGTTCTTCGCCGGCATCGAGCGGTTCTTCGAATACATGGACATCGCACCGGACATCAAGGACGCCCCCACCGCCCGCGAGCTGACCGAGTGTCGCGGGGAAGTGCGGTTCGAGAACGTGGACTTCAGCTACGACCGGGAGACGGTGCTGAAGGGCGTCAGCCTGACCGCCCGGCCGGGGCAGATGGTCGCCCTGGTCGGCCCCAGCGGCGCCGGCAAGACCACCATCACCCGGCTGATACCCCGCTTCTACGACCCCCAGAACGGCCGCGTGCTGGTGGACGGACACGACGTGCGCAACTTGAAGCTGCGCTCGCTGCGCTCCCACGTCGGCATCGTCATGCAGGACGACTTCCTGTTCAGCGGCACGGTGGCGGAGAACATCGGCTACGGCCGGCCGGACGCCGACCGGGACGAGATCGTGCAGGCGGCCATCCTGGCCAACGCCGCGCCGTTCGTGCACCGGCTGCCCGACGGCTACGATACCGAGATAGGCAAGCGGGGCGTGAAACTGAGCGAAGGGCAGCGCCAGCGCATCTCCATCGCCCGCGCCCTGTTGAAGAACCCCCAGATACTCGTCCTGGACGAGGCCACCAGCTCGGTGGACTCCGAGACGGAGCTGCTCATCCAGCAGGCCGTCGAGCGCCTGCGCGAGGGCAGGACGACCTTCGCCATCGCCCACCGGCTCTCGACCATCCTCAGCGCCGACCAGATACTGTTCGTCGCCGAGGGTGACATCCGGGAGCGGGGCACCCACGGGGAGCTGATGGAGCTGGACGGGGATTACGCCCGGTTCTACCGCATCCAGTTCGGCGAGCTGAGCCCGGAGGCCGAACGGCGCCTGCGCTCCCGCGCGCGTGGGTGAGGCTCCGCGGCGCCCTACTGTGCGAGCGCCTGACGGGCCGTCTCGTTGCCAGGATAGTGCCGGAGCAGTTCGAGGGCGGCTTGTCGCATCTCCTCGGGCCGGCCCAGGTCGCGGTAGGCGTGCACGCGCAGCTCCATGACCTCCTCGTCGAAGACGCCGCGCTCCAGCGGCCTCTCCAGGGCCACCAGCGCCTCGTCCGCCTCGCCGTCCTGCAGGTGGAGTTTGGCGCACAGGACCGCGAACTCCAGGTCGGCGGGGAACAGGCGGCTGGCGTCGTCCAGCATGTCCTTCGCATCCTCGTGCCGCTCGGCCCGGATCAGCGCCATGGCGTTGACCCGGTATTCATTGGCCCTTAAGGGGCAGTTGCGGTCCAGGAAGGGCGTCGGCCCCCGGGGCCAGAACAGCAGCGTCAGCAACCCGGCCAGCGCCACCGACAGCAGCGGCACCTGCCACTCGCCCCGCCGCACCCGCCGGGCCAGCTCCACCAGCCCCGCCCCGCCGAACACCGACAGCAGCCCCAGGAAAGGCAGCTTGTAGCGCCCGTCCACCAGGACCAGGACGATGGACAGCGCGAAGCTGCCCGCAAACACATACAGGGGCATCAGCCGCCGCCACCGGAGCGCCGTGACCGTAAGCCCCGCGAACCCCAGGACGTAGAGCACGAGCGGCCCTACCGTCAGCCACCGCAGCGAGGTCACGTAGCGGCGCACGAAGTGGTAGTTCAGGTTGCCCGGCACGTCCCACGCGTTGAAGAACAGCTGCACCTTGCGCAGCATGGTGGCCGGCAGCGACCAGGGGTCTGCGCGCAGCTCGGCGCCCAGGCGGCCGAGCCAGTATCCGGCGCTCCGCTCGTGGGCGGCCTGCCGCGACAGGTCCCCCGGCGTGTAGAGCACGCCCGGGGCGCCGGGCCGGTTGCCCACATACAGCATGACCGGCCCGTTGGTGGTCGCGCTCCACCGGCCGTACATGAGCCCGTTGCGCAAGACCGGAGGCACAAGCGGCATTGCGAAGCCGGCCGCCAGCAGCAGGCACGCCACCGCCGACCGCCCCCATCCTCGCCGCCTGCGCAGCGTCACCAGGACGAGCACGCCCAGTGCCGCCGCCACCAGCAGGTTACTGCCCCGTCCGACCGTCGCCAGCCCAAGCAGCGCGCCCGGCGCCAGCCACCACGGCGGCGACGCGTCGCGCTCGAGCAGTTCCACCACCAGCCAGAGGGCCCCCAGCAGCAGCGCGGGCAGCAGCCCGTCCACCAAGGTCACCCCCTCGATGCAGACCTGCGAGCCGTTGAGGGCCATCAGCAGCCCGCCTGTCAGGCCGGCCCACCATCCGAGCAGCCGCCGCGCGAGCCCCGCCACGCAGAGGGCCGCCGCCACCCCGAAGGCCCCGTTCAGCGCCATGCCGGGCACCACGCCGCCTGTGCCGGTCAGCGCGTAGATGCCCCCCAGCGCGTAGGCGTAGAGAGGCGTGTAGTAGAACGGCCCCCGGTGCCGGCTCAGCAGGTCGCCCTCCGCGACGCGCTCCGCCCACAGGCGGTAGGTGTGCATGTCCGTGCCGCGGTGGGTCGAGCGGTAGTAGGGCAGGTCGTGGAGGAACTCGACGAAGAAAACCGCCCGCACTGCCACGGCTGCCAGCCCCACTATGAGCAGAAGCGTCAGCGGGGCGGGCCGGCGACCGCTTCCGGACGGGTTCTCTCCCATGGTCGGCCGCTCAGAGGTAGATGATCAGCCCCACGGTCAGGCCCCACAGCAGCACGTCGGCCAGCAGGGGCAGATCGCTGACCAGCACGTCCTCCGGCTGGCCGCCGCTGCGGCGCTGATGCACCAGATACAGGTAGCGAAACACGCCGTAGAGCACGAACGGGACGGTGAAGACCATGCCACGCGAGCCGACCCGGGCGACCGTGTCCTCGGACATGGTGTAGAGCGTGTAGGCGATGACCGTCGAGGCGGTGACGATGGCTACCATCTGGTCCAGCAGATGGGTGCTGTATTGGGCCAGCACGCCCCGGTGCTCCGGTGCCCCGCTGACCAGCAGCACCAGCTCGTGGCGCCGCTTGCACAGGGCCAGGAACAGCGCCAGCAGCGTGGTGCAGATGACAAGCCACGCGCTGAACTGCACCCCGATGACCACCGCCCCGGCCACCGCCCGCAGCACGAAGAAGCCGGCGATGGCGAAGATGTCCAGGATCACCACCTGCTTGATGGCCAATGAGTAGGCCGCGTGGAGCACGACGTAGGCCAGGGCGCACCAGAAGAACGGCCGCCCCAGCACCCACGCCACAATCAGGCCGCCCGCCGTCAGCAGGGCCGCCGCCCCCATCGCCGTCGGCGCATCGAGCCGGCCGCTGGCCAGCGGCCGGTTGCGCTTGACCGGATGCCGGCTGTCCAGGCCGATGTCCAGCACGTCGTTCAGCAGGTATCCGGCCCCCGACAGCGCGCAGAACACCACGAAGGCCCACACCACGCGCAGCAACATGTCCGCGCGCAGCAGGTTGCCCGAGAACAGGATGGCCGCGAAAACGAACGCGTTCTTGGTCCACTGTCGCGGGCGCAGGCTCTCCCACAGTGCTCCCGGTCGCCTCATGTCGGCTCCACAGCGAGCAGTACGGCCCTGGCGGGCCGCAGGCAAGCTACCAGAGACCCAAGCGCCGTTCAAGGCACCTTCACCGCTGAAGGGCCACAGATTGGCACGGAGCAGAGGCACCCCGGCGTCGTTCGCCCTCCCGGCGGTCAGCCCCCGCGCAAATGCCTCAGGTTGCTGTTTGACTGCCCGGGCCGGGGCGGTATAATCCATTTCAGAAGTAATGCGCGCCGCGCCAGAGACGGTCCGGAGCGCCGCGGCTGAGGAGGGGGAGCGTTCTCATCAGATCGCCATTCACCGCCCCCTT
>CAYFVS010000062.1:0-25501 GCA_964346565.1 uncultured candidatus Brocadiaceae bacterium
CGGGCTCTTCGCCGACCCCGACGTGCACTGGGTCAGCGGGCCGGGGGAGCTGTTTGGACCCGGGGTGGGCAAGCCCTATCTGTGGCCGCGCCGCCCGTGGACCGAGCGCTGGCAGTGGCTGGTGGGCAACTGCCTGACGCAGTCCTCCACCTTCTGGCGGCGGGCGGTCATCGAGGAGGCGGGCCTGTTCGACGAGGACATGCGCCGCTCAATGGACTACGAGTACTGGCTGCGGGTCGTGGCCCACGGTTTCGAGCTGACCTGGACGGACCGCGTGCTGTCCCGCTTCCGCATCCACCCCGGGAGCATCACCGGCGAGCCGGCCGGGGAGCTGCCCGCCGAAGAGGACGAGATGCGGGAGCGCTACCTGGGGATTCTCACCAATGAGGAGCGCCGCAAAGCGCAGAGCGCGCGGCGGCAGTGGGTGGCGCGCAAGTATCGCTGGCGTGGCTGGCGCAGGGCGCTGGAGGGCCTGTGGTGGCCTGCCCTGCGTGATTTCGGCCGCACCGTGCGCATGGCGCCCGAGCTGCTGCTCAGCCCGAAGAGCCTGGCCGTGCCGCTGGCCGCGCTGGCCCGTCTGGTGCTGCCCGGCCGCCGCGACCGGCGGGCAGCCGGGGAGGAGGATGAGCAGTGAGCGGCGACCGCCCGAACATCGTCCTGTTGACCGTTGACAGCCTGCGCGCGGACGCACTGGGCTGCTGCGGGGCGGATGCGGAGACGCCCAACATGGACGGGCTGGCGGGCGGGAGCATCTTATTCGAGGCCGCCTGTGCGACCGCCAGCGACACCACGCAGTCGTTCCCCGGCATCCTGGCCTCCAACTACCCCACCACCGGCGGCACGTGCCAGCACCTGGGCGCCCGGGTCAGCGTGGCGCAGGTCCTCCGCTCCGCGGGCTACGATACGGCCGCCTTCCACTCCAACCCGCTCCTCTCGCGGGCGAAGGGCTACGCGCGGGGGTTCGGAACGTTCTACGATTCGCTGGCGCCCGGCGAGGACTGGAGCGAAGGGACGCCCGACGGGCTGACCGCCCGGTTGAAGGGTGCGGCGGCGCGGCGCTTGCCGCGGCTGTTCGGGATGGCCAGACGCCTGTTCCGTCGGGCCAGGCGGCGCTTTGTGCCCGTGGAGCAGCCCCACGAACCGGCCGACCAGGTCTCCCGCCGCGCCCTGCGCTGGCTGGAGGGGGCGGGGGACCCGTTTCTGCTCTGGGTGCACTACATGGATCCCCACTGGCCCTATGGCAGCCGGCTGCCCGGCATGTCCGAGCAGGAGCGGCGAGAGGCCCGCCGGCTCTCCGACCTGGCGCTGAAGCGCCCGGAGCGGCTGACCGCCGCGGCCGTCGAGCGGCTGCGCGCTTTCTACCGGGACGAGGTGCGCCACCTGGACGCCGGCATCGGCCTGCTGCTGGAGGGTCTCCGGGAGGCCGGCCTGGGGGAGGGGGCGGCCCTGGCGCTGACGGCCGACCACGGGCAGGGGTTCGCCGAGCACGAGCGGTGCTTCCACGGGGACCTGCTCTACGAGGAGTTCATCCGCGTGCCGCTGATGCTGCGGATTCCGGGCGCGGAGCCGGAGTCGCGGCCGGGCGTGCACTCGTTGATTGACCTGGCGCCGACGCTGTGCGAACTGGCGGGCGTCCGGCCGCCAGAGGCATACGAGGGCGCGTCGCTGCTCGGGGGAGAGGCGCGGGGGGCGGCCTTCGCGGAGACGGCCTATCGGTCCTTTGTCTCGGAGCGGCCCCGGCGGGCGGCGGTGCGCGCTGGCCGGTGGAAGCTGATACGCGACCTGGAGCTGGGCCGCGAGGAGCTCTACCACCTGACCGAGGATCCCGGCGAGACGCGCTCCCTGCACACCGAGCGGCCCGACGAGCTGGACCGGCTGGGGCGGATGCTCGAGCGGCACCTGCGCCGGCCCCGCCCGCAGCTCGCCGAAGGCCCCGCCGCCGAGGCGCTGCAGGAGGCGGAGAAGGAGGAGCTACGCCGGCGCCTGGCGGCGCTGGGCTATGTGGATGAGGCCCGGGAGCTGGACGAGGAGAGATGATGCGTCACTCGGACCCCCGGCTCAGGCCGGCCTCGATGGCCGCCGCGATGCGGCTGTAGGCCCGCTGGAACTCCGCCACGCTGCCTCCGAGTGGGTCGCGGATCTCGGGGGCGCCGCCGTCGGCGAGCACGCCCAGCCGATGGACCTTCTCGCGCGCATCCGGGCAGAGAGACAGCACCGCCCGCCGGTTGCGCTCATCGAAGGTGAACACCACGTCGGCCCGCCGGACCGTCCCCGCCGTCAGCCGGCGCGACCGGTGCTCTGACAGGTCCACGCCGAACTCGCGGGCCGCCGCTACCGCCTCCGGTGGCGAAAGCCGCCCGGCCAGAGGGTAATCCCCGGCCGATGTCAACTCCCGTTCCTCGCCGAGTAGCTTCCGGGCGAACCGCTCCGCAAATGGGCTCCGGCAGATGTTGCCCCGGCACACGAACAGGATCACCCGTCCTCGCCGCATGGCGCGCGCTGCCGCCTGCTCCTCCGCCTCGTGCATCGTCGGCACGCTGGTGAACAGCCCCCCGGCAAGCTCGGCCGCCCGACCCGCGCCCCAGCGCAGGATGTGGGCCAGCTCCGCTGCCAACGGCATCACGTCGTCGGCAGCCAGCGTGTCAAGCCGCTCCCGCCCCGTCAGCAAGTGCCACAGCTCCCCTGGCAGCCGCCGCAGGGGCACAGTGTTGAGCGTCGGGTCGGCGCGGTCCGCGCGCAGGTTGTCCACCAGCCAGGCCAGGTCCTTCTTCACGTTCCGGCAGTACAGGCCCGTCCGGTAGGCCTGCGGAAAGCGGCGGCGTCCCTCGACGAGCATCTGGTAGAGGTAAAGTGGGAAGTCCACGCCGGCGGCCACCGCCAGGGGCAGCGAGCCCCAGAACCGCGCATTCAGCTCCAGCAGCACCCACCATCCCGTGCGCGGCTGAACGCGGAACTCAGCCATTAGAACGCCCGTGTAATCCAGCGCGCTGAGCAGTTGCCCGACGGCCTCCATCAGCGACGGCGACAGAGTCACGCTGCGTCGGTACGTGCTGCCCCCGCCGCGGATGGGTTCGTGCACGCGCTCGTGCTGGAACGCCGCGAGCAGCCGGCCCTCGTGCGCCAGCACCTCCACCCCCATGCCGCGCCCGGGGAAGTGCTCCTGCACCAGCACCAGCCCCTGGCCCGGCCGTGTGCGGACCGTCTCCCGGACCTCGTCGGGCGTGCGGGCTACCCTGGCGCGCCGCCGCGAGTAGGGGTCTTCCGGCGTGCACGAGACGGGGGCCTTCACCACGACGGGGAAGTGCAGGTCCGCAAGCGCCTCCGTGGGGTCCTCGCCCGGCTCGAGCGCCACCTGCGCGGGCACGGCTATGTCCAGCGAGCGCGCCAGCTCGTGCGTCTTCGCCTTGTCGAAGGCTACGTCGAACGCCTCCTCCGGCACCAGGTAGCATCGCCCGTGGGGCTCGATCCGCCGCCGATGAACCTGCATGGACAGAACCGACGGGTCGTCACAGGGGACGACCAGGTCGAACCGCTCCCGGTCCATCAGGTCCGTCAGCGTCCCGAGCCAGGCGCCATCTGGCGCGCAGGGCGGCAGCTCGTGGACGTGACGCAGATAGCGCGACCTGAACGCCGAGAGGGCGTCCGGGCACCAGCCGCCGTGGACCTCGATCCCCCGCCGGCCCAGCGAGCGTACCACGGCCAGGAAGGCCCGGTCGTCCCCTCCCAGCACGAGCGCTTTGCCGCGTTCCGCCATGGTCACTCTATCTCCTCTGTGGTGACAAACCGCTCCCGGTACTCGCTCAGGGTCAGGCCTGTCATCGTGCCCTCGGCAGCGGCGAACAGGGCCTGCAGCGCCTCGTAGAGTGCCTCGATGGATCGCTCGTCGGGAAACGTCGGGCTGCCGCCGGGCATAAGTTCCGAGGAATGCAGCATCAGGTTCACAAAGCCGCGCCCCTCCCTCAGCGCCCGGCGCTGCATCTCCACCAGCCGTTCGTCCTGGCGCCCGTCGGGGCGGAACCAGCGCACGGCGGGCAGCAGGCGGTTGACTGCTCCGTAGAGCGGCGGGAACGTCCCGACGGGCAGCACAGCCATGGCCACCCCGCGCAACGCGCTTCGCAGCGGCCCGGCGGCCGGCTCCGTGGTCAGCGGGACCTCCAGCAGCTCCGTACCGCCCGGCCGGCCCACGTCGTCGTCCGCCACGAAGTAGGCACGCGCGGGAAACCGCCGGTAGTCGGGCCCGCCCCGGCCGCGCGGAGCGCCCGGCATCCGGCGCCACGACAGGCCCGGCGTCACGGAGCTGTCCACACGGTAGCCCTGCTCAATGAGTATCGCGGCGTAGGTCTCGTCAAAGGCCCAGCGCCCCCCGCGGTGGCTGCGCGGCGCCTGCCCGAACGCCTCCCCCAGCAGGTCGGTCAGGGTGCGGACCTTGGCCCGCATGACGTCCTCCGGGTAATCGGTCAGGTAGGGCTGGTGGCGGGCGTCGTCGGCTGTCAGATTGCTCAGGGGCGGCGTGGTCCAGGCGTGCAGGTGCATCCCGATCTCGCCCTCGTCCTGCCTCAGGACGCTGTCGGCGAACTCACGGAATGCCCCATCGTGCGCCATCTCGTAGTCGGTCAGGTAGGTGGGCCGCAGCCCGCGCTCGGCGCACAACTCGTGGAACCGGGGCAGGGACCGAGCGTTCCGCGTGGTCGGCCGGCGCGGTCTGGCCCACAGATCGTCGCCCTCCACGTCCACGGTGACCAGGAAGGCGGGCTTCTCAGCAGGCATGTGGGGGCAGACCTCTGCGCTCGGCGCAGTCGGAAAACGCGTCTTCCAGCCTACTGAGTGCCGACGGCGGCGTCAAGCTCTCACCGGGGTGCGGCGCCCGCAAGCCCTTGCGACGGCGGCAGTTGCCGCTATACTGTCGCTCTCCGCTGCCACAGCCGGGCACCATGGAGAGCGCGGACCATGCGCGTGATGCAGCTCACAACGGACTTCCGACTCGGCGGCGCTGAGCGCGTGCTGGTGGGCTTGATGCGCGAACTCACCGAGCTGGGCGTCGAGTGCGCCGCCGCGGGGCTGTTCGAGGGTGCAGAGCGCGTCGGCCGCGCCCGGCAGTTCCTCCAGATGGAGGGCTTCCCGGTGCACTGCGCCGGGCTGGAGCGCAGGTGGCGCCTGTGGCGGCTGGCCGGCCTTCGCCAGTTCGTGCACCGGTGGGCGCCGGACCTGCTGCACTGCCACCTGTTCCACGGCAACGCGACGGGGGCGCTGCTGCGGCTGGGGGGGCTGCGCGGGCCGATGGTGTGGACCCATCACAACGTCGAGCGCCGTCCGGTGCCGCTGCGGCGCGCCTTCTACCGCCTGGCCTGGCCCCTGCCCGACTGCCACGTGTTCGTCTCGGAGGCCGTCAGGCGATACCACCTCGCTCTGGCCGGGCCGGGTCGGCGCAGCGAGGTCATCCACGACGGTATCGACCTGCGTCCCTTTCTGGCTGTTGTCCCAAAGCCGGGACCCGTCTTCGGGGCGCTGGGCAGGCTCAGCCCGGAGAAGGGCATGGACGTGCTGGTGCGGGCGTTTGCGCGGGTGCGGCGGGAGCACGGCCGGGCCCGCCTGCGCATAGGTGGCCGCGGGCGGGACGACTGGCTGCACGACGTCATCCGCCGCGAGGGCGTCGAGGACGGGGTAGAGCTGGCGGGCTTTGTGTCGGACGTGCCGCAGTTCCTCTCGTAGGTCCACATCTTCGTCACCCCATCGCTCAGCGAGGGGTTCGGGCTGACGCTGCTGGAGGCACTGGCGGCGGGCCTGCCGTGCGTGGCCTCTCGCGCGGGGGCCCTGCCGGAGGTCGGCGGGGACGCGGTGCGATGGGCCGAGCCGGGGGACCCTGAATCGCTCAGTGCCCAGATGGCAGCCGCCCTGCGGGTGCCCGGCGGAGCGCGGGAAGTAGCGGGGCGCCGCCAGCGTGCCGGGCGGTTCTCCAGGGACAGGATGGCCAGCGACTACCTGAGGCTCTACCGGTCGCTGAGGAGCTGACAGGCAGTTGACGAGACGCCGGACCTGACCGGCCGGATGAGCGCTGCTCAGCCCTCGTCGCGGTGGGTGATGCGGTGGGTCGGCTTCTCTATGGTCACCTGCGTGCCGGGCTCGACCGAGTGGGTCAGGAAGACGTTCGCCCCAATCACCGAGCCCTTGCCCACAGTGATAGGGCCCAGGATGCTGGCGTTGGAGTAGATGATGACGTCGTCCTCGATGGTAGGGTGGCGCTTGTAGCCGCGCAGCAGATTGCCGCTCTCGTCGGTCTTGAACCTGAACCCGCCGAGGGTCACCCCCTGGTACATGCGCACGTTGTCCCCGATCTCGCTCGTCTCGCCGATGACCACGCCCGTGCAGTGGTCCACGAAGAAGTGCCGTCCGATCTGCGCTCCCGGGTGGATGTCCATGCCGGTGATGCGGTGGGCGTACTCGGTCATGATGCGCGGCAGCCAGGGGACGCCCTGCTCGTGCAGCACGTGGGCGATGCGGTAGATCATCACCGCCCGGAAACCGGGATAGCAGAAAATGATCTCGTCGTAGCCCGTCGCGGCCGGGTCGCCCTGGTAGGCCGCACGCACGTCGCCGTCCAGAAGGTCCAGCAGATCGGGCATCCGCTGCAGGAAGCGGAACGCCTCCCGGTGACCGTCCTCCTCGCAGGCCTGCCGGTCCACGCCGCCCGGCCCGTGCCGTTCGTGCAGCAGGCAGCGGCTGATCTCCTGCCCCAGCAGGTCGTGCACCGTGTTGAGGGTCTCCCCGATGTGGAAGGCCAGGTTCGCCCGGTCGAGCCCCTTCTTGCCGAAGTAGCCGGGGAACAGGACCTCCGCCAGCAGATCCAGGATGCGGATGACGGTATCCTCGCTGGGTAGCGGATGGCGGCAGACGTGCTGCACCGTGTCGCGCCGCTCCAGCGCGCCCAGCATCTCCTCCACCACGCCCGGCAGGTTGCCCTTGTAGGGGAAGATGCGGTCGAAGCTGCCCGCCCGTTCGTGCGCGTTCGGCCCGCCCTGGTTGTCCTTGCTCATCGTCCCGTGATCTCCGCTCTGAAGTTCGCACAAGGCCGAGTGTCATTCTCCCCGCAGGGACGGAGCGCGTCAACCGCTGGGGCCGTGAGTGGTCGGCGGGACGCCAGCGATTCTTCGGGGCGGAATCCGCCTGGCGCCGCAGAGCCGGCGGGCGATTCCTGTTCGCCTTCGTCGGCGTGGCGCGCCCTCATAAGCGCTGCTTCGACAAGCGGTTAGCCGGGGCCGCGTGGCACTCCAGTGGGGTCGCACGGGGGGAATTCTGACGGTTTTCCGCGGAAAACGAAAAAAGCCTTGACGTGGCATATGTAGGACGTTACCATGGGCTCTTGTTCAAGATATGGCACGTGAATCGAACACCCCTTGGCGGTTCGTAAGGCTATTGGCGGCCCTGACTTAGGGCTGAGGCGGAGTGCTCAGGGTGCAATGTCCATACTGCAAAGCGGATGACGACCGCGTCGTCAACTCCAACCCGGCCACCGATGGGACCTACGTCAGGCGGCGGCGGGAGTGCGACCAGTGCAAACGCCGTTACACCACCTACGAGCGCATCGAGCAGAGCATCCTGCGGGTGGTCAAGAAGGACGGCAGCCGGGAGGAGTTCAGCCTCCAGAAGCTGCTGACCGGCCTGAACAAGGCCTGCTACAAGCGGCCGATCCCCGCCGAGCGCATCACCGCCCTGGCCGAGGACGTCGAGCGGGAGCTGCACCAGCGCTTCGAAGGGGAAGTGCCCTCCCGAGAGATCGGCGAACTGGTGATGGACCGGCTCCGTGAGCTGGACCACGTAGCCTACATCCGGTTCGCCTCGGTTTACCGGGAGTTCAAGGACGTGAGTGACTTCGTCGAGGAGGCCGACACGGTTCTCAGGTCCAGCGACGCGGCGCGCCCGCAGCGGAGAGCAACTGAGTCAACCGGACGGAAGAACGACGCATAGCGCACGGGAGGAGCCCAATGGCGGTCGAAGCCGATCCCACCCAGGATCACAACCATCGAACGACTATCGAGCAGGTCAGAAAGCGCGACGGGCGACTGGTGCCCTTCGACCAGAGCAAGATCGCCGACGCCATCTTCAAAGCCGCCCAGGCCGTGGGCGGAGACGACCGCGTCATGGCCGAGGAACTGGCCGCCACGGTCACCATGCTGCTGGAGAAGGACGCCGCCGACGGCCATCCACCCGACATTGAGCAGATCCAGGACATCGTCGAGAAGGTCCTGATCGAGACCGGCCACGCCAAGACGGCCAAGGCATACATCCTCTACCGCGACAAGCGGGCGCGCATCCGGCAGTCCCTCCAGGTCCGCAAGCCCGTGCGCCGCTCGGGCAACTCCACTGACATCGCCCTGCTGGTCAACACCGAGACACAGGACCAGATAGCCGAGTGGGACAAGAGCAAGATAGCTCGCGCCCTGGAGGTGGAGGCGGACGTGGCTCCGAAGGTTGCCCGGGACATCTCCTCCGCCGTCGAGCGCCGCGTCATGGCCAGCGGCCTGACCCGCATCTCCACCGCCCTTATCCGCGAGCTGGTGGACAACGACCTGTTCGAGCGGGGCCTGACCGGCCGGCTCAGGAAACAGGCCATGCTGGGCATGCCCAAGTACGACCTGGATCAGATCATCCACAGCAAGAGCCGGGAGAACGCCAACATAGCCCAGAACAACCCGGAGGCCATCAACCTGGCCCTGGCCGAGAACACGCTCAAGCAGTACGCCCTCCAGGAGGTGTTCACCGACGAGGTGGCCGAGGCCCACATGCTGGGCGAGGTCCACCTGCACGATCTGGGCTACCCCACGCGGGTCTACTGCTCCAGCCACTCGCTGGAGTACCTGAAGAAGTACGGCCTCGACCTGCAGAATCTGGACACGTGCAGCGCCCCCGCCCGCCATGCCGGCACGCTGACCGGCCACCTGAACACCTTCCTGGCCTCGATGCAGGCGTACTACGCCGGCGCGCTCGGCGTGGGCTACATCAACGTGCTCTACGCGCCGTTCGTGGAGGGCATGTCCTACGAGCAGATGGAGCAGGAGGCGCAGCACCTGATATTCAGCTCCTCCCAGAACGCCTTCAGCCGCGGCGGGCAGACGCTGTTCCTGGACTTCAACGTCCACACCGGTGTGCCGGAGTATCTGAAGGACGTGCCGGCGATCGGCCCCGGCGGGCAGTACAACGGGCGCACGTACGGGGACTACGAGCGCACGGCGCAGCGCTTCTGCAAGGCCATGCTCGACGTGTGGCGGGCCGGGGACCAGTACGGCAACGTATTCGCCTTCCCCAAGTGCGACCTGCACATCAGCGACGCCACGCTGCGGGAGCCCGCCCAGCGGGAGATCCTCGAGTACGCCTGCCGCATCGCCAGCGAGAACGGGTCGCCGTATTTCATCTTCGACCGCGACGAGGTCACCTTGAGCGCCTGCTGCCGGCTGCGCACGACCATCCGCGACGACTACATGATCCGCCACCCGGAGAGCATGAGGTTCTGCGGGTTCCAGAACGTGACCATCAACCTGCCCCAGGCCGCCTACCGCGCCGGCCCCGGAAACTGGGACACCCTGGAGCAGGAGATTGACGAGATGATTGAGCTGGCCATCCGGGCCCACGTCCAGAAGCGCCAGTTCATCGGCTCCTTGATGACCGACTCGACCAAGCCGTTGTGGGAGATCGGTAAGGAGGCCGCCGACGGACGGCCCTACGTGGACCTGGGCAAGGCCACCTACATCGTGGGCCTCATCGGCCTGAACGAGTGCATGTTGCACATGAGCGGCCGGGAGCTGCACGAGGACATCGGCCTGGTGCGCCGTGGGCTGCACCTGGTGCGGCACATGCAGTTCAAGGCCCAGGAGCTGGGCCGGCAGCACGACATGCGGGTGGCCCTGGAGGAGTCGCCCGCCGAGAGCGCCGCCCGGCGGCTGGCCAAGGTGGACCTGCGCCGCTTCCCCGCCGCCGAGCGCACCGTCCAGGGCAGCATCGAGGAGGACGAGGTTTACTACACCAACAGCATTCACCTGCGCGCGGACGCGCCGGTGGATCTGTTCACCCGCATCCGGTGGCAGAGCAAGTTCCACCGCGCCATCGAAAGCGGCGCCATCATCCACGCCTTCGTCGGGGAGGAGCGCCCGCCCGCCGCCAGCATCCGCAACCTGGTCGAGAAGACCTATCTGAACACCCAGGCCGCTCAGCTCACCATCAGCCCGGAGTTCACCATCTGCGAGGACTGCCGCCGCACCACGCCGGGGCTGAAGGAGCGCTGCGGCCAGTGTCAGAGCCCGCGCGTCTACGGCATGACGCGCGTGGTGGGCTACTTCAGCCGCATTCCCAACTGGAACAAGTCCAAGATCGGCGAACTGAAAGACCGCCGCCGCGGCAACTACAGCGTCGCCCTGGTTTGAGAGGGAGCAACAGACACCGAACCCAAGGGCCCGTGGGAGGGTCAACACAGGATGATCATCGAGATATACGGCAAGCAGGACTGCGAGCTGTGCGCAAGCGCCAAGCGCAAGGTCAACCACCTGCTGAGCAAGTGGGGGATGGCCGAGAAGGTCAAGGTCGTCTTCTGGGACATGGAGACCGAAGACGGGGCGGCCGAGGGGGACTTCTTCGACGTGTTCGAGGTGCCGTCCGTCCTGGTCAAGACCAGGGAGGACCCCGACCGGGTCATCGGCCGGTGGGAGGGCAAGGCGCCCCCCAGCGGCGAACTGCGGCGCCTGTGGGCGTAGGGCAATGACAGGCGGGATGCGCGCTGTAGCCGTTCCCGTCGTGCTCGTTGTGTCGTCGTGGTTGGCTGTAGCAGTCGTTCTCGAAGATAGCCGCATGCACATCAAGGGTTTCATACCGAGCAGCCTGCTGGAGTGGGAGGGGAAGCTGGCCTCTGTGCTGTTCCTGCCCCGCTGCAACCTGCGCTGCCGATACTGCCACGCCGGTGACCTGGTAACCTGCCCGGAGAACCTGGACACCGTGCCCGTCGAGCAGGTGCTTGAGCACCTGCGCACGAACAGCCGCTGGGTGGACGGCGTGGCCATCACCGGCGGCGAGCCCACCCTCCACGGCGATGAACTGCTGGGCCTCATCGAGCGCCTGCGCAACGCGTTCGTCGAGGTCATGGTCGAGACCAACGGCACCCGGCCCGAGTCGGTCGAGGATCTGCTCGGCGGCTACGTAGACGCCATCGCCATGGACGTGAAGGCGCCACTGGATGGGGAGAGCTACGAGCGCGTGACAAGTGCCGAGGTGGACGTGGGGGCCGTCCGCCGCTCCATCCGCGCCATCCACACGAGCGGCCTGCCCTATGAGTTCCGCGTCACCCTGGTGCCGGGTCTGGTGGGCCGGGAGGAGCTGGAGCGCCTGCTGCCGGAGCTGGAAGGCAGCCGCCAGATAACGTTGCAGAACTTCCGCCCTGAGGACTGCCTGGACCCCGACCTGCGCGAGGTGGTCCCGTTCCGGCCGGAGGAGATGGACGCCTTCGCCCAGATGGCCGCCCCGCACTGCGACCGCTGCGTTGTCCGGGGGCGGGACCACGCCCTGAGCGTCCGCGCCGCTGTCGCTGGCGACCGCGGCCCCGGTGCTGCCTGACCCCCTCCGGGCCTGCCTGTCGCGCGTGCACTTGCGCCGGCCCCCCGGCCGCCGTACCGTCGGCGGCACGCTTTGTCGAAAGGGGAGCCGCCATGGCCGCGCGGGAAGGGTCCGAGTTCGCTGTCCGCTTCCAACCGATCGAACTGCCGCTCGCTTTCCCTCTCGAAGGGGACGAGTCGGAGGCCGCCGAGCGCGCCCGCGGGATGCCGCGCGGCGAGCAGGCGCTCTGGGGCATTCCATTCGAGCTGGCGCCAGAGGGGGGTGGCCCGAGCGTGCTGAGGCTGGAAGCAGGGGACCAGACGGAGGTGCCGCTCGGGGGGAGGGCGACCCACCTCTGCTTCCTTCACTACTGGGAGGGAACCCCCGCGGAGGAACGCGGCGACTCGGGCGGGGAGCAGGTCGGCGAATACGCGCTGCGCTACGCCGACGGCGCAACAGAGACGGTGCCCATCCGCTCCCGCTTCGAGGTCGGCTGGCAGGACCGGCCGTACGGGGCGTTCCTGTACGCCGCCGTCGGCCACCGTGAGTGGCGGACGCTGGATTTCATGAGCGAGCAGGCGCGCAGCCGGGGCTCCTGGGGCTGGGTCCAGACGGACGTCATGGCCGACAGCCTGGAGGAGCCCTGGATCTTCGCACTCCCCAACCCGCGGCCGGACTGTGAGGTCGGCTCCGTCGTGCTGCGCGGCACGCACGCGGGGGCGCTGTGCGTGCTGGGGCTCACGCTCTACGAAGGCCCCGGCCATCCCTTGCGCCACAGTCCGCGTCGCTACTTCAGGCTGGCCCTGCCCGCCGACGTGGACCTGGAGTCCATGGAGGTGGACCTGGGGGTGCTGGTGCGTGACGCAGGCCCGGCCCGCCCCCGCAACAAGCAGTGGCTGGACGCCGTCGAAGCTGGCCTGGGGGTCCCGGCCGGCGTCGGCCTGGAGGAGCAGGTGCGCCTGGTGGAGATCAGCGCCGCCGACGGTGCCACGCTGACTGTGGCAATCCGGCCGCAGGAGGAAGGCACGCGGAAGCGCACCCGTCGCCTGAGCGTGGGCGAGGCGTTGCGCCGCGGCGCCACTGAGCATCGCGACGTGCGACTGGAGGTGGTCCACCCGGAGCGGACCTGGGTGGAGGTGACGGTGCGCGATGAGGCCGGCGGAGCGCCTGTCCCGTCGCGGCTCCATTTCTCGGGCCCCGACGGGCAGTACTATGCCCCCTACGGGCACCACACCGTGATCAACGACAATTGGTTCGAGGATTATGGCGCCGACATCAAGCTGGGGCAGATGAACTACGCCTACGTGCCCGGCCGGTTCAGCACGAAGCTGCCCGTCGGCGAGCTCTATGTCGAGGTCACGAAGGGCTTCGAGTATCGGCCCGTGCGTCGGCGCATCACCATCAAGCCGGGGCAGCGGAAGCTGGAGCTGTCGCTCCAGCGCGAGTGCGACTGGCGGAAGCGGGGCTGGGTCACGGCAGATACGCACGTCCACTTCATCAGTCCGCACACAGCGTGGCTCCAGGGCCAGGCCGAGGGCCTGAACCTGATCAACCTGCTGGCCAGCCAATGGGGCCGCCTGTTCACCAACGTGGGCGATATCACCGGGGAGGCCGGGGTGCAGAAGGGCGACACCCTGGTCTGGGTAGGCACCGAGAATCGCAACCACATCCTGGGCCATATCTCCATGCTCGGCACCCACGGCGACCCGGTCTACCCCATGTGCTGCGGAGGGGCGGGCGAAGCGTACACGGGCGATCCCGATGAGCGGACCCTCGCCGAATGGGCAGATGAGTGCCGCAGCAAGGGCGGCGTCGTCGTGCGGCCCCATTTCCCAGGGCCTAACATGGAGAACCCTGTGGACATCGTCCTGGGCAAGTTCGACGGACTCGAGATCCGCAGCTACGGCGCGCCCGGCAGCGGCCCGCTCGACGAGTACACGCTGCGGGAGTACTACCGGTATCTGAACTGCGGCTACCGCGTCGGGTGTGTCGGCGGCACGGACAAGATGTCCGCCGGCATGCCCGTCGGCGGTGTGCGCACCTACGCGCGGCTCGACGCGGGCCGTCCCTTTGATTTCGAGAACTGGGCGGAAGCCGTCCGGGCGGGGCGCACCTTCAGCACCTCCGGCCCGCTGGTTGACCTGCAGGTGGACGGGCACGAGTTGGGTGAGGAGATCCGTCTGACCGGCGGGGCCGGCGCCGTGGAGGTGAAGGCCGACGCCTCTTGCGTCTGGCCCATAACGCGGCTGGAGGTGGTCATGAACGGCCAGGTGGTGGCGTGCTCCACTGCTGAGAAGGGCGCGCACCGGCTCCGACTGCGGGAGAAGGTGGAGGTGAAGGGCTGTTGCTGGTTCGCCGCGCGTTGCGGCAGCAACCTGAAAGTGCAGCATTGCTGGCCCATCTTCGTCGCTGCGCACACCTCGCCCATCTACGTGGTGGTGCCCGGCACGGAGCTGTTCAGCCCTTCGGACGCCACCTACATGCTGACGCTCATAGACGGCGGTATCACCTACCTGGACACCCTCTCGGTCCGCTACGACGAGCAGCGCCACCGGCAGATGAAGGCCATCTACGAGCACGCGCGCGACCACCTGCTGGGGCGGCTCCATTCGCATGGCCACCAGTATGGCCCCTGAGGCGTGGGCTCCCGCCAGCCCGGGTGCGCTCATTTTGACGGCTCTTTCTGCCCGTCGGGGGCCGCTCCGCCCGGCTCCGTGGCCCGCAGCGCTCCAGTTGACCGGACCGACGAAGCCCGCGTAAGCCTTTGTGATAGAGAGGGTTACGGCGGGAAATCGGCCGCATGGCCAGGCCCCGGGGACCATTTCGTCCCGGGCGCTTCCGCGCCTTCCTCCGGACGTGTGCATTGGCCCGGCGGGATTGCATAGAATCGCCCCTTCGGGCCATCGGCCGGTACGGACACTAGCAGCCTGTTGAAGAGCTGGGCTCGGCCCAAGGGGTTGGGGCGGCGCGCAGCCGTCTGCTGCGTTGCGCCTCCTCGACGATACACAAAGCGTCGCCTGCGTCGGCGCGCCTTGCATCCGACCGCGCGGCGCTCCCAACGCGACCAGATCCAGTTCATCAACAGGCTGCTGGGTCGGTGCGAAGCGAGTGCCTCGTCGGACCCCTCAGCGGGCCGGCGGGGCACGTTCCTGCTCGGAGCTACAGTGCACAGACGACGAGGCAGCGCGCCTTGAAGCTGAAGAAGCTCGAGCTCTACGGGTTCAAGTCCTTCGCCGAGCGAACGGTCTTCGAGTTCGAGGACAGCCTCTCGGCGCTGGTCGGCCCCAACGGCTCGGGCAAGAGCAACGTCGCCGATGCCATCAAGTGGGTGCTGGGGGAGCGCAGCGCAAAGCAGCTTCGCGGCGACGAAATGGCCAGCGTCATCTTCAGCGGCAGCGAGACCCGCAAGCCGCTCAGCTTCGCCGACGTCAAGCTGACCATTGACAACTCCGGCGGCTGGCTGCCGGTGGACTATGACGAAGTCTGCATCCGTCGCCGGATGGACCATACCGGCCAGAGCGACTACTACATCAACGGCCAGCAGTGCCGGCTCAAGGACATTCGTTCCATGCTGTTGGACACCGGCATGGGGGCCAGCTCCTACAGCTTCATCGAGCAGGGGCAGATAGACCAGATTCTCCGCTCCAGCGCGTCGGAGCGCCGGGCCATCTTCGAGGAAGCGGCAGGCATAAACCGCTTCCTCGACCAGAAGCGCGAGGCCGAGCGCAAGCTCGACCGCGTCAGCGTCAACCTCGAGCGCGTCGGCGACATCGTCGAGGAAGTGCAGCACCAGCTCCGCAGCGTCAAGTACCAGGCCGGCCGCGCCCGTACCTTCAAGCGCCAGACCGAACGACTCCAGCGACTGCGGCTCGGCTACAGCCTCCATCAGTGCCGCGAGCTGGAGCAGGTCGCCGAAAGCCTCAGCCAGCGGCTGGAACAGGCCACCGAGCAGAAGCAGCAACTGCACGAGCAGGCCGGCGCAGCGCGGGACGAACTCCAACGGGCGCGGGACGAACTGGAGGCCGCCCGCGCCGAGCTGAGCGAGTGCCGACACCGCCTTACCCGCGTGGAAGCCCGTATGGAGGGCATCGAGCGGGAAGGCAGGCTGAACGAGCAACGCCGCCGCGAGTTGGCCCAGCAGATGGAGGAACTGGGCGGCCGACGGCGCGACCTGGAGAAGCGGCGCTGCTCCGTCGAAGAGGAGCTGGCGGAGGCCGAACGGCAGCTATCCGAAAGCGCCACCCGCGTGCAGGGGCACGCAGACGAGCTGGAGCGGCAGAGGCACCGCCTGGCCGAGATGCGCTCGGGGCTGCGCGAGCGCCAGCAGCGCCTCCAGGAGCGCAAGAGTCGGGCCTTCGACCTGTTCGAGGAGGAAACGCGCCTCGGCAACCAGCTGGAGGTGCTGGCCGCTGAACGACATACCCTCCGCAGCCGGCTGGAGCGCATCGGCAACCGCACTCAGGAACTTCGCTCTCGGCTCGAAGGGGCCGAGTCCGAGCGCAGCGAGGCCCGCGCCACTCTGGAGGAGCTGGAAGCGCGCCAGGCCGAGGCTGAGGAGCAGCGCGCCGGCGTGCAGCGGCGCCTGGCACAGGCCCGGTACCGGGTGGAGGAGCTGACCGCGCACCAGGCGCAGGCCCGGGAGGAGCTGAGCGGCAAGAGCGCCCGCCGCGATGTGCTGCGCGATCTGGAGCGGCGCGCGGAAGGCGTCCGCACCGGGGCCGCCCGCCTGCTGGAAGCCGCACCGGAGGGCATGGTGGGCATGGTGGCCCGGCTGCTGGAGGTGCCGCTGAAGCTGGCCCCGGCCGTGGACGCCGCACTCGGCGAGATGGCCCAGGCCATCGTCTTCCGCAACGGCGGGAACGCCCGCAGCGCCTTACCCTTGCTGGCCGGCGAGGATGGCGGGCAGGCCTCGATGCTGGTCCTGGACAGGCTGCCGCCCGTGCGCGCAGCCGACCTGAGCGGCGCCGAGGGCGTGCGCGGGGGGCTCAGCGAGATGGTCGGCCACGAGGACGAGGTTGCGCCGGCGGTCGAGTTCCTGCTCGGCAACGCGTTTGTGGTGGAGGACGCCGAGGCGGCCTGGCGACTGGCGCGAACGGGCCTGCCGCCGCAGGTGAAGCTGGTGACCACGAGCGGTGAGTGCTACGGCGCGAACGGCCTTTGGCGCGCCGGCACACCCGAGAAGCCCAGCCTGATCAGGCGCCGCAGTGAGCTGGCCGGCCTGAAAGGCGAGATACTGGCCCTGGAGCAGAAGCTGGAGAACCTGGCGTCGCGGCGAAAGGGACTGGCCCGCGAGCTGCGGGAGCTGGAGGATGAGCGCGACGGCCTGGCTGCCCGTGAGGAGAACCTGCGGCAGCGCGCCGCCGACCTGCGCAGCCAACTGGAGGTTGCCGACCAGCGGGCCGGCCAGCTCCGCCAGGACCTGGACATGGCCCGGGCGGAGCAGGGCGGCGTCAGCGCCGAGATGCAGGACGTGGACGCGCGGGAGAGCGAGCTGCGCGAGAGGAGCCGGGCCGCCTCCCGCCGACGCGCCGAGGCCGAGGTCGAAGTGGACGAGCTGGAGGAGCGCATCGGCGCCGTGCAGGCCGAGGAGCGGGAGCTGGCCGAGCGGGTCGGCTCCGCCGAGGCCGAACTTGCCCGCGCGCGGGAGCGCCACCAGGGGCTGGGGGCGCTGCTGAGGCGCCTGCGCTCCGACCTGGGCCGCGACGGGGAGCAGCTCCAGGCCCTGGAGGCCGAGCGGCAGGCCAACGAGCGCCGCCTGTGCGAGGCGGACCAGGCGGCCGAGGCGGCTGAGCAGGAGCGCGACTGCCTCCAGGCGGAGAAGGGCGACCTGGAGGCCCGTCTGCGGGAGCGGTCCGGTCACGTCAGAGCCCTGCAGGAGCGCATCCGGGTCCTTGCCGAGCGGGCCCAGGGCCTGGAGGAGCAGAGGGAGGCGCTGGAGGGCACGCTGCACGAGCTGCGGCTGGAGCAGAACGGCACCCGCGTGAAGCTGGAAGACCTGCTGGAGCGGACTGCCGAGGACTACGGCGTGCGGCCCCGACGGCTGGAAATGCACCCGGAGACGTGGCGGGAGGGGTCCCCCTTCCTGACGCGGCGCATCCGTGAGTGGCACGACGAACAGCCCGAGATCGGGCCGTCCGACGAAGTGGCCGCCTGGTACCGCGAGGCGGAGGAGGGCCGGGGAGAAGACGAGATGGAGATGATCGGCCTGGAGGAGGCCGTCTCGCTGCGGGAAGGCGCCCTGTCGCTTGCCGATGCCCCCGAGACCCACTGGGACCAGGTGCACCGGGAGATCACCGCGCTGAAGGGCAAGGTGGACCGCATCGGCAACGTGAACGTGGCGGCCATCCGCCAGCAGGAGGAGCTGGAGACCCGCCTGCAGTTCCTGACCGACCAGAAGGAGGACCTGGAGCGAGCGCGCCGGCACGAGCGGGAGATCATCCGCGAGCTGAACAAGAAGAGCCGCCGGCGGTTCAGCGAGACGTTCCAGGAGGTGCGCGGTAACTTCCAGGCCCTGTTCCGCAAGCTGTTCGGCGGAGGCAGCGCGGACCTGGTGCTGGAAGAGGCGGAGGACATCCTGGAGGCTGGCATCGAGATAGTCGCCCGCCCGCCCGGCAAGGAGACCAACACCATCTCGCTTCTGAGCGGCGGGGAGAAGGCCCTGACCACCGTGGCGCTGCTGTTCGCGCTGTTCCAGGCCAAGCCGAGCCCGTTCTGTCTCCTGGACGAGGTGGACGCCCCGCTGGATGACAGCAACGTGGAGCGCTTCCTGATGCTGCTGGAGGAGTTCCGGCGCGACACGCAGTTCATCATCGTCACCCACAACAAGCTGACGATGGGCGTCGCGCAGGTGCTCTACGGGGTGACGATGACCGAAGGTGTGACCAGGAAGATATCGGTCCGCTTCGAGGATGTGGACCGCCACCTGGAGCAAGGGGAAACCCCGCGCGCGAAGGCGGGCTGAGGGTCACCGGTCGGCTCAGACCGAGGAGCGCTCGCTGGCGTCCGGCTCCGGCTCCGGCTCCTGCACCGAAGATGCTACCCTCAACGTGAACCCAAAAGTGCTGCCCTCGCCGGGGGCGCTCTGCACCCAGATCTCCCCGCCCGACTCCTCGACGATCTCCCGGCAGATGGCCAGACCGATGCCCGTGCCCGGCGGCTTGTCGGTCAGGCTGGCGCCCACCTGGGTGAACTTGCCGAAGATCTTCTCCTGGTCCTCCAGGCTGATACCCACGCCGGTGTCACTTACGGTCACGCTGACGAACCCCCGCTGCTCGGCGCGGCGCCCGCCCGTCTCCACGCCCACCCGGATGGTGCCCTCCTCGGGGGTGAATTTGAAGGCGTTGCCGATCAGGTTGTTCAGCACGCGGACGAGGGCTTCTTCGTCGGCATAGACCGGGGGAGTTTCGGCGGGTGTTATGGCCTCGAAGCTGATGTCCCGCTCCTCCGCCTCGCGGCGGAACAGCCGACAGCACCTATCCACCACCGCGCAGATATCCACCGAGCGGGGCTGGAGCCGGACTTCGCCGCTGGCTATCTTGGCCAGGTCGAGCACGTTGTTGATCATGATGGAAAGCCGTTCGCTTTCCTCGTGGATGATCTCGGCAAACTCCTTGCGCTCCTCCGGGTCCAGGTCGGCGTAGTTCTCCAGTATCTCGCTGTAGGAGCGGATGTTGGTCAGTGGCGTGCGCAACTCGTGGGAGACGCTGCTGACGAACCAGTCCTTCATGGCGTCGAGCTGGCGCAGCTCCTGGTTGACGGCGGCCAGCTCGGCGGCCCGGCGCTGCATCTGGCGCAGCAGGCGGGACTTCTCCAGCGCGACGGTGAGCTGGTTGACGCTCAGGTGCAACTGGCGGATGAACTCGCCCGACAGGGGCACCATGCTGAAGACGCCCAGCACGCCCAGCAGGCGGTCGCCGATGTGCAGGTAGAAGCCGGCGAACGACTCCATCGGCGTGTCGGCCAGCCACCGCCAGCCCCACCTTTCCGCCTGTCGGGCCAGATCGCCGACGACGGTCACGCCGCGGGACTCGGGCCACTCGGCCAGCAAGGGCGTGCCCGGTGGCAGGGGGGCCAGTTCGTCGGGCGAGCCGAAGTCATCCCCTGCCCGCGCGGCCAGGTCGAGCGGCCTGGTCAGGGGCCCGAGCCTGGGCAGGCGGTCCCGGTCCACCTGCAACAGGGCCCTCTCCAGCCACAGCCACACCCCCTGTATCTGGGGCAGGTTGCGGTGGAGCTGGCGCACGAAGGAGCCGGTAATCTGCTCCAGATTCAGATGCTGGTTCATCTCGTAACTGATACGGTGGAAGGTGCGCAGCTGGCGCAGGAGGCCGGCCAGGTGGCGGTTGCTCGCCTCCAGGGCGTCGGTGCGGGCCTGGACCATGCGGTCCAGCAGCTTGGCGCGGGTGACGATCTCCCAGGCGAACAGCGTCACCAAAAGCACCCAGGCCAGGCTGAACAGGGCCAGTATCCAGCGGGAGCCGCGGAAGCGCCACATCAGGCTCACGATGCCCACGTTCAGGCAGAACAATGCCCCCACGTAGAAGAACTTGCTCTTCAGACCGCTCTGCCCTCTTGCGCCCATAGCTCTAACCGACCGTCCGGTCGCCGTACCGAACCACGAGCACGGTCATGTCATCGGCCGGCGGTGTCTGGTTGGAGTAGTGCTGCGCCGCGTCCACGATGCCCGCAGCCATCTGCTTCGGAGTCCGGCCCATGGTGCTGATGGCCGCCTCCCGCACGCCGTTCAGGCCGAAGGTCTCGCCGCCCTTGTCGGCGGCCTCCATCAGGCCGTCGGTGTACAGAACAAGTGCCGCTCCCGATGCCAGCTCCAGCGTCTGCTGCTCGTAGAGCCCGTCCTGCTGCAGGCCCAACAACATGCCCTCGGTGTCCAGCCAATGTTCCTTCTCCTGCAGCAACAGCGGCTTCGGATGGCCCGCCCGGCAGAAAGTCACCTTCCCCGTGGGAAGCTCCACCTCGGCGTAGAAGGCGCTGATGAACAGCTCCGAGCGGACCAGGTCCTCGTACAGGGCGCGGTTCACCCCTGACATCAGCCCCGCAACCGACCGGCGGTGGGCCGCCTCGCTGCGCACGACGCTCCTCAGCGCAGCCGCCATCAGCGCGGCGCCTATGTCGTGGCCCGAGACGTCGGCCACCACGAGGCAAACGTGATCGTCCTGCAGCCAGTAGTCGAACAAGTCGCCTCCCACGTGGCGGGCGGCCCGGCAGACGCCCGCCGCGCCCACGTGCCCGGCGGCCAGGGGATCGTCCGGCAGGAGGCTGAGCTGAATGCGGGCGGCGAGTTCGAGTTCCTGTTCCAGGCGCTGTCGCTCGCGCTCGGCGTTTATCAGGCGGTAGTTGTGTATCTGGGTGGCCGTGGTGGAGGCCACCGTGCTGACCAGTTTCAGATCGCTGGCGGTGAACACTCCGCCCCGGCGCTTGCGGGTCAGGTTGATCACGCCCAGCACGACCTCTTCGCCCGCCGTGTCGGCGCTGACCTTCAGGGGCACGCTGAGGAAGCAGTTCGACTCCCGAAGCTCATCCACCCCCAGGGATTCAGCCGGCATGGGGTCGCCCTCGTTGACCAGCATTGGATGGCCGGTCTCGAAGACCTTGCCGCTGATCCGCTCGCCGGGGCGGACGGTGACCTCTTCGGAGATCTCCTCAGGCAGCCCGACGGCGGCGCGGATCTTCAACTGCCCGCTCTCCGGTTCGACGACCATGACAGAGGTCCGTTCGCAATCCAGCAGCCAGGCGGCCTCCTCCGCCACGAAGTCGCATATGTCGTCCTCGTTCAGAAGCGCACCCACCCGGTCGCCCATCTCGTAGAGGAAGTTCAGCTCCTCGTAGCGGTCGGCCACCTCGGTGGAGAGGCTGACGATGTCCTGGGCGGCGGTGTGGAGACGGCTGATGACCTCGGCGGCCACCGTGGCGGTGCGCCGCCCAGCGGCGCCGCCCCCTTGCGCGACCACCACCCAGTCGGTGCGCTGGTTCCCCAGGCGGACGGGGAACTGGGGGCAGTTCGGATCCCGAAGCTCCCGGGCCTGGGCCAGCGCCAGGTCGGTTCCGGTGGCCCGGGCGAGCCTATCCAGGACGGGTTTGTACTCCTCGGGAGTGAACTCAGTCATTCCCCGCCGACGTCCGATGCCAGGTTCCCAGAATAGCTTCGCCATTGCGCGCCTCAGAACGCAATCAGCCGAAGTACACCCCGCCTCGGGGCAACGGGGGGTCATTATAATGAACGCCAGGACCGAAAACCAGCCTTGCGAGCTGGCGGGCTGCGCTCAGAACTCTATCCCTGGCGTGGCCGGGACACCTTCGTCGTAGGCGTGGCGGACCTTGCGCATCTCGGTGACGGTGTCGGCCAGGTCGGCCAGTCCCCCGTAGGGGCCGTTGCCGGTCAGTATGACGTGCACCCCTTCCCCCCGGCTCGCCACGGCCTGCCGGACGGCGTCCGGCTCCAGCAGACCGATCCGCACCGCGTAGAGGACTTCGTCGAGTACGACCATGTGCCAGCCGCCCGTGGCCAGCTCCGTGGCGGCCTCGTCGAGCCCCCTTTGTGCGGCCCGGGCGGCCTCCGGGCCGGGTGCGTCGACGTCGACGAATCCTGTCCCGCAAAGCCGGATCTGGACGTCGGCGTCCAGTCGGTCCAGGGCGACGTGTTCCCCCGCCGGGCGGCGCTTGACGAACTGCACGATGAGCACGCGCATTCCATGCCCGGCCGCGCGCAGGGCAGTCCCCAGGGCTGAGGTGGTCTTGCCCTTGCCGTCCCCGGCCAGGATGAGGACGCGGCCTGCGGGAGCCTGCTCGCTCATGGGACCCGCCTTTCGGGCACAAGGCCCGGCTGTCAGGCGCGTGGGTGCGCCGCCTGATAGACCGCCTGCAGCCGTTCGTGGGACAGGTGCGTGTAAACCTGCGTGGTGCTGAGGTTCTCGTGGCCCAGCAGTTCCTGCACGGCGCGCAGGTCGGCACCGTTGGTCAACATGTGAGTGGCGAAGCTGTGGCGCAGCGCGTGAGGGGTGACGCGGGAGTTGAGGCCGGCCTTCAGGACGTACTTGCGCACGGCGCGGCGCACGCTGCGGGCGCTCAGCCGCCCCCCGTCGCGCGCGTTGACGAACAGCGCGCGGGGGTGCCGGGCCGACGGGCCGTCCGGGCCGTGGCCGTTCAGGTATCGTCGGATCGCCCCTATGGCGAACCGTCCGGCGGGGACGACGCGCTCCTTCTTGCCCTTGCCCTCCACCCGCACCAGGCCGGTGTCCGGGTCCACGTCATCATAGTCCAGGGCGACCAGCTCCCCCACGCGCAACCCGGCGCCGTAGAGGGTTTCCAACACGGCCAGATCTCGTCGCCCGACCCACGTGGCGGTATCGGGCTGGCCGAGCAGCTTGCGCATCTCCTCGACGGTGAGGAAGACGGGCAGCTTGCGCTCCCGCTTCGGCGAACGCAGCGCGGTCATGGGATTCCTCCGGACCGCTCCCTGCTCGTTGAGGAACCTGTACAGGGAGCGGATGCTGGCGGCGCGCCGTGCGATGGTCGAGCGGGCCAGGCCGTCCGTTCGCTGCTTGCCCAGGAACGCGCGCACGTCGAGCAGCCCTGCCTCGACCACTCGCCGGCCACGCTCGCCGAGGAACCGCTCGAACTTCGCCAGGTCAGTCCGGTAGGCGCGGATCGTATGCTCGGAGTAGTTGCGCTCCACCGCCAGCCGATGGAGGAACTGCTCGATTGCCTCGTTCATGCTACCTCCCCGCTGGGAATGGTACCGCGCCCGCCGGGGGGAGAGCAAACATGCCGGCGTCCAGCCCACGGGCAGGCGACGCATGTTGTTGTAGGACAAAGACTTAGGGCGTTCAGGCTTCCTGGTTTCCGGCTGTGAAAGTGGCACGGACAGCGGTGAAGACACACTTGACAACCAAGCCGCCACCGGCTACCGTGGCGGGGCACCGACGACCCGCCTTTCCTCTCCTCCGCAACATGGGTGGCTGGGGGAATGGACATAGAGAAGCTGGAGACCGGACAGCTCATCACCGACGAGGTCCTGCTGGTGGCCGAGGCGCGGCTCGGAGTGGACCGCCGGGGGCAGAACTACTACAGCCTGACCCTGAATGCCGAGGGCGGCCGCCAGATAGAGGGCAAGATCTGGAGCGACAACATCGGCACCGACGTGCTGCCCGGCTGGGGCATCGAAGTGCTGGCCCGGGTGGACGAATACCGCGGCGCCAAGCAGCTCAACATCCAGCGCTACAAGCTGCTGTCCCCCGAGAAACACGACCTGGGCGCGTTCGTGCGACAGGCGGACGTGGACGTTGACCGGGCCTTCGAGACGCTGTTCAACTGGGAGGGCGAGGAGCACGAAGATGCCCTGTTCAAGCGCCTGATGGCGGAGCTGCACGGCAACCGCAGCTTCGCCGCTGCTTTCAAGGAAAGCCCCGCAGCCAGCCGCCACCATCACAACTACCAGGGCGGGCTGGCCGAGCACACCCTCGAGGTCTGGAACCTGGCCGACCGCATAGGCGGCCTGTTCCCCGGCCGGTTGGACCGGGAGATGCTGCTGGCCGGCGCGGCCCTGCATGACATCGGCAAGGTCAACTCCTACCGCCTGGTCAGCGGGATCAGCGGAACCACCGAGGCCGGTGAACTGCTGGACCACGTGTTCATCAGCGCCTCAATGGTCAGCAACTTGTGGGACAGTGCCGTCAAGCCCGAAGTCCCTGCCGGGCAGGCCGACTTGGCCGCGCGGCGAAAGAACCTGCTGTTGCACATAATCCTGAGCCATCACGGACGGATGGAATGGGGAGCGCCGGTGTTGCCGCGCGCGCCGGAGGCGCTTCTGATACACTACTGCGACGTGCTGAGTGCCTCGCTGCACAAGTGCTTCACAGCCCTGGAGGCCGCCCCCGAAGGGGCGCAGTGGACGGACCCGGTTTACGTGATGGACCACGCGCGCCGCATCTTCGTTCCGTCCGAAGCGCCCGTCCAGACAGAAGGTGAGGGTTGAGCAGTGCCGCCTGAGGACGCTCCACACCGGCTGGAGGAGTTTGTCGAGAGGGCCCGCCGGGGGCGGCTCGTCGTCGCCGTGGCCGGGCTGGGGTACGTGGGGCTGCCCATGGCCGTCTGCTGCGCAGCGGCGGCCCGGCGGGTGGTTGGCATTGACGTCGCCCCGGAGCGGGTCGAGATGGTAAGGGCCGGCCGCTCCTACATCGACGACGTCACCGACGAGGAACTGGGCGAGCTGGTGGAGGCCGGCCGGCTGACGGCCACCACCGACTATGCGGCCGTGGCCGAAAGCGACGTGGTGCTCATCTGCGTGCCCACGCCCCTGCGCAAGACGGGGGAGCCGGAGGTGTCCTTCATCGTGCGCGCGGTGGACGCCATCGCCGAGCACATGAGCCCGGGCAAGCTCATCATCCTGGAGAGCACCACCTACCCGGGTACTACCGAGGAACTGGCCCGTCCCCGGCTGGAGCGCGGCGAGCTGAGCGCCGGGGAGGATTTCTGGCTGGCCTTCAGCCCGGAGCGCATTGACCCCGGCCCGAGCCACGCCGAGTGGAACATCCGCAACGTGCCGAAGGTCGTCGGGGGCGTCACGGCGAACTGCACCAGGGCGGCCGCCGAGTTCTACGGCCAGGTGGTGGAAAGCGTCGTCTCCGTCTCCAGCAGCAGCGTCGCCGAGATGGTCAAGCTGCTGGAGAACACCTACCGCAGCGTCAACATCGCCATGGTTAACGAGCTGGCGCTGATGTGCCACGAGCTGGGCGTTGACGTGTGGGAGGTGGTGGACGCCGCGCGCACCAAGCCCTACGGGTTCCAGGCGTTCTACCCGGGGCCCGGCCTGGGTGGGCACTGCATCCCCGTGGACCCGTTCTACCTGGCGTGGAAGGCGCGGCTGCACGGTTTCGAACCCCGCTTCATTGACCTGGCCGGGCGGATCAACGCCTCC
>CAYFVS010000063.1:0-1871 GCA_964346565.1 uncultured candidatus Brocadiaceae bacterium
GCCACGCGGGCCAACAATAAGCTGCCCCATCTGGTCATATCTGTTGGCGCGGCGACCAACGCCAGGTGTAGTGAGACGACCAACGCCCTCTATTTCCACGCCCTCTCGGAACATCGGCCCCGCCGTCTCTATGGGCTGCTCCCCGACCCCCATCGGCAGCGCCCCCTGCTCCGCGCGGACGCCCGCCAGCTCCGCCTCGGTGGCGTAGGTCGGCTCCCTGACAACCGCGCCCTCCGCCGTGAAGCGCGCCCTGCCGACCAGCGCCTCCTCTGCCGGCTCGAACTTGGCGCTCTGGACGAACTCGCGGAACACCCTCTCTCGCGCACCCAGCTCGGCACCCGACAGGTCGGGATAGCGCTGATACCTCGCGGCCTCTGCCCTGGCCCGCCGAACAGCCGCGCTCGGCATCTTCGCCCGCTCCTCCGCCGTAGGCGCGCCCCAACGCGCCTCCTTCTCGGACGGCACGAACTTCTTGCCCATCTTCCAGGCACCCCTACCTGGGGTGGCGCGAAGCCGCGCCTCCGTCTGCAACTCCTCCAGCTCCAGCGTGAGGATGTGCAACTGGTCATCGGCCGACTGGCCCGACGCCAGCACTTCGTCGATGTCGGCCTGCGCCTGGACCTTCGCCCTCTCCCTGAGCAGCGCGGCCCGGCCGCCCTTGACCCTCGGCTTCGCCAGCTCCGCGTCTATCTCAGCAAGGCGGGCCCGGATCTCGGTCGTCGTCGGGATGTCGTTGGTGAGCCGCATCCCCTCGGGCGTAACACGGCGCAAGCGAGCGCCCGGCACCCTGCCCCCGGCCTCCGGCGCCAGCCTCGCGCGCGTCGCGGCCTCGCCCAACACCCTGCGACCAGCACGGCCAGCCGCCCGCATAGGCCGAAGCGCCGCCCGCATGGGCCGAAGCGCCGCCCCGCTGGGAACAAGGCCCGCCCCGGGCACCAAGATGTTGCCCGCCAGCTGCGCCGCCAGCTGCCACTCCGGCGGTGCCCCCGCCTCCTGCGCGGCGGTCGCCGCCGCTATGCCGCCCGCGCCCCCTATCGCGGTGAACGCCGGCCACGCCGCCAGCGCTGCCATGCCTGCGGGCGACGTCAGGAACTCAGCCTCTCGCTCCAGCGCAGGGCCGATGTACGGCACCTCCCCGACGGCCTCCGTCAGCCCAGACGGGGCGAGAGAACTGATCGGCAGCGCCAGCAGCCCCCTGGCGGCCGTGCCCGTAAGCATGGTGTGTCCCGGCCGCAGCCCCACAAGCGGCTGCTCCAGCGCCGCCTGCTGATGGGCGCTCAACTGCTCCTCCGCCACCGCGATCTCCCACGCCTCCTCGGGCGTCAGCTGATGCACCACCTCGACGGGCATGGGGTAGAGGCCCCATGAGCCGACCCCATACTCGGGCTCACCGTAGGACTCCCGCAGCCTCTCGGGGATCAGGGTTGACTTGATGAGGTGCGGCACAGGCCGCAGCAGCTCCCGGGCGCGAAGCTCGATGCCGTGACGTATCACGTCCATCGTGCTCGCCGTGCCCTTCATCTCCACCGGCACCGGCGGGAACTGGAAGGGCTCGACTTCGGGCTCGGGCCCGCGCCTCACCCCCGGCTGGAACCTGCGCTCGAACTGCCGCTCCACCATCTCCAGGCGACGGCCGGCGTGCCTGTCCGGCCTGGGCGACGGCGGGAACTCCGGCTCGGGCGCCGTCGCCTGCCGCGCCGCCTCCGCCATGACGGGTATCGCCGCCTCCAGCGCCTCCGCCAGCCGCCGCTGATACGTCAGGCCGCGCTCCGTCGCGCCGGGGGAAAGCCAGGTGCCGAGAGGGCCAGCCATTAGCCACGCCGCCTTCTAGTCCGCGCTGCCTTCCGCGCCGCTTTGTGCTGCTTGCCCTT
>CAYFVS010000064.1:0-7456 GCA_964346565.1 uncultured candidatus Brocadiaceae bacterium
TAGGGATGAATGACACGCGCCAGCGTCTTCAGGCCCACCTTGCCCACGATGGCCGTGGTGATCTCACTGATCATCTGGCCCGCATGGCGCGCGACGAGCGTGGCCCCCAGGATGCGGTCGGAGCCCTCGCGCACGTGCACCTTGAGCAGTCCCTCCTCCTCACCATCGGCGACGGCACGGTCCACCTCCGAGAAAGGCTGCGTGAACGTCCGCACGGGGATGCCCTCGTCCGTGGCGTCCTGCTCGTACATGCCCGTGTGGGCGATCTCCGGGTCGGTGTAGGTGCACCAGGGAATGGTCAGCGCGCTGCGCTTCTTGCGTCCCCAGAACAGCGCGTTCTGTATGACGATGCGGGCGGTGGCGTCGGGCTCAAGGACCTCTCCGGGGTCATCCATCCCTATCCCACGCAGGCGGAAGCCATCAGGCAGATCGCCGACCAGTACAACCGCACGCGGCTCAGCCCCTTCAGGAAGGGCATTCTGGAACGCTTGCTGGCCTGGCGGCGGTGACGCGTCCCGCCGCATCCGTTACCATCGCCGCTGGCATGAGACTGGACTGTCCACAACTGCCTCGCTGGCTTGGCACCGGCAGGTGGCTTTGCTGCGTCGCGCTGTCGCGGGCCGGCGTCGCGCGAACGGTGCCATCCGTGACAGCCGCCGACTGCCTGGTAGTGTTCACCCGATACCCGGAGCCCGGCCGGACCATGACCCGACTGATCCCTGTGTTGGGCGAGCCGGGGGCAGCCGACCTGCACCGGCGCATGGTCGAGCGCGTCATGGGTGCCGCTCGCGAGCTGGCGCGCCGGATGCCCCTGCGCCTGCACGTCGGCTACGCCGGGGGTAGCGCGGCACGGATGCGCCAGTGGCTCGGCCGGGGAGCCCGCTACTGCCCGCAGACGGGCGACGACCTGGGAGAGCGCATGTCGAACGCCCTCATCGAGGCGATGCGCCGGGGCGCGAACCGGGCCGTGCTTGTCGGGACCGACTGCCCCGGCGTCGGCGCCGACCTGCTCGGGGATGCACTGCGGCGGCTGCGGCGGCACGACGTGGTGCTCGGCCCGGCGCGAGACGGGGGCTACTACCTGATCGGCCTCCGGCGGCCGACACGCCGCCTTTTCCATGGCATCCCCTGGGGTACCGAGCACGTCCTGCGCCGAACGTTGGAGCGCGCGGCGAGCATGGGGCTCTCGTGGACCCTGGTGGCCGAGCTGCAGGACGTGGACCGGCCGGACGATGTGCCGGTGTGGCGGCGCCAGACGGGTACCGAAGCCGTCCTTCCGGCCGAGCCGGCCATCTCGGTCGTCATTCCCGCGCTGAACGAGGAGCATAACATCCCTCACTGCCTGGAATCGGTCGCGGCGGGGCACAACGTCGAGGCCGTGGTGGTGGACGGAGGCAGCGACGACGCCACGGCCGACGCGGCACGACGGGGCGGGGCGCGCGTCCTGCCCGGCCCGCGATGCCGGGCCGCGCAGTGCAACTGGGGCGCGCAGAAGACCAGCGGCGACATCCTTCTGTTCCTCCACGCGGACGTGCTCCTGCCGCCGGGATGGGACGCCCATGTGCGCCGGGCGCTGGGCCGGCCGGGTGTCTCGTGCGGCGCATTCCGGCTGGGCATCAGGGGCCCGGGCGCCGGCCTGCGGTTCATCGAGTGGACGACTGGTCTTCGCTCCGTCTACCGCGAGTTGCCCTACGGCGACCAGTCGCTGTTCCTCCGCCGCGAGGTTTTCCAGCAGGTCGGCGGCTTCCCTGATATGCCCATCATGGAGGATTACGAGTTCGTCCGTCGGCTCGGGCGGGTCGGGCGAGTGGTCACGTTGCGGCCGCCGGTGCTCGCCTCCGCGCGCAGGTGGCGGCGGATGGGGCTGCTGCGCACGACACTGCTGAACTCAGCCATCGTGGCTGCGTACCGCCTGGGCGTGTCGGCCGACCGGCTGGCGCTGTGGTACCGGCGCCCCGCCGGGCTCGTGGATGCGGCGGAGCATCAGGGTGCTGGCGTTGCGCAGAAGAAGCGATAGGGCGAACAGCAGGTGGAACCCGCCCAGCGCCCGGGCTCCGACCGTCCACTGCACGCCCTCCAGAGCGTGCAGCAGCAGCCCTGCCACAAGCGGCCCCATGCCGCCGGCCAGGCTGCCCACGCACGTAGAGACGGCGACGTACATGGGGACCTCGGGACTCGCCGGCAGCCGCGTTATCAACTTGCCCGAGGCGTTGCCGGCCGACACGCTGGCCAGCCCGCCCATGAGCGCGGCGCCGCCCAGCCACAGAAGGGCAGTCTGCGGAGTTGCCAGCAGCCAGAACAGCGGCAGCATCGCCCAGCAGCGGTGAGCCCAGCTCAGAGTCAGCCGCACCCCATAACGGTCCAGCAGGATCCCCAGCAGGCGCCCGCCGACCATCGTTGCCAGCAGGGGCGCGACAATCAGCACGAGGGAACCGCCCATGAGGTTCTCCCGGATCCCCAGGTCTTGCACGAAGTAGACCGTGGCCAGCGAACCGCCCAGGGTCATGCTGAACGTCCAGCAGGCATTGAACACCAGCCAGGGGCGGAACGTGTGGTCGCGAATGGGGACGGCCACCTCGTGCCAGAAGCGCTTCCTCCGTGGCTGCTGCATCGGCGGCTCCGGAATCGTGCGATGGATCACCAGGTCCAGAACGCCCACCAGGAAAGCGAACCCGAAGATTGCCATCAGCAAATGCACCTTGCCGGCCTCGGCAGTTCTGTCCAGCGCCAGCCCCAGGGGCACCACCAGCAACACGTTGGCCAGCGCGATCCACGCGCTGCGGCGGCCCCAGAAACGGCCGTGCGTCTCCTCGGGGATGATGTCCACCAGCCACGAGAACCATGGTGGGGCTGAGATGGCGCCGAATGCACTGGACCCTACCAGCAGCAGGATGAACGCCCAGCGTGCCGCCGTCGGTGCCGGCCCCATCAGCCAGAAGGCCGTCGCCAGCGCCGCCCCCCGCAGCAGCCGGCTGACCATGGCGGCAGTGTACCACAGCCACTTCCGGTTGCCCGTCCGGTTGACCAGCCCCGCCGAGGCTATCTGCAGCACGATGGTCACCGAGCATGCCCACGACAGCAGGCCCCACTCCCAGTAGGCCAGCCCCAGCGCCGTGCCGAACGCCACCAGGTAGATGCCCGAAGTCAGGGCGAAGAACACTGTGCCCATCGCCCCGGTGAAGATGTGCCGCCGCATGATGCTCGGCAGTTCCCACGGGTAAACTACCTGGGTTTGCTGCTCCCCCTTGCGGCGGATGCGCGCCAGCATGTCGTCGGAAACAGGCATTCCCACTGGCTCCCCACTTGCCCCCGGCAGGGATCGGGCAGGGCCTTCGGCCCGACCGCGAGTATTCCGACAGAAGGAAGGGCCGCCCGGCGGCGACACCGCCGGGCGGACCTCGTTCCGTTGCCACCCCCGGGATAGAGCCCGGGCAGACGGCGTGCAGCTACTTCGAGCCCTTCTTCTTGCGCGAGCTGCTCTTCTTCCCCTTGCCGCTGGCCTTCTCAGGCTGCGGCTTTGCGGCTTTCTTGCTGCGCTTCCTCTTGGCCATGACCGGCAGCCCTCCAGCAGGAGCGCCCCGTGAGTCACGGGCGGGTCCGGCGGCGCGTACCGCGCGGCAATCGGGCCGTCGAGGACGGCCGACCGCCCCCGTACGTCCTACAGCGGCCGACGGCCCGTGCTGGGACGCCGACCGCTTCCAGCGAGGACTTCGCTGCTATCCGCCCTGGGTGTTCCCCCCAACACCCCGGTCAGAAACGGGCGCTAATCGAGTATAGTACCTTTCCGAAGACGGGCGAGTCAACAGCTTTGTCTGGCAGGACCACCCGGAAGCGCGAGGCAGTGCCCTGTGGCGGGCTGGCGCCCGGCACAGCGACTCGTCCCGGGGGGCGCGCCCGAAGGATCCGACCCGCCGGCGGCGCGCGGCAGCAGCCTACGCCGCCCCGCGGGCGCCGCAGCGGGGAGGCCGGACCCACCCAGGACTGGGCGGCGCGCAGCCCGGCCCAAGAACGCCGCCGCTGGTCCCGCTGCTCAAGGGAAGCGCCGGGCGGCTCTGGCGCCTGAGGGGTCCTTCTCCCACTGCGCGGTCTCGAACGGGCCCAGGGCCAGGCCCTCTGCCTCCGCGTGCAGCGCGTCAACCGGCTGACAGGACGGCATATCGCCCGCCACCGTGCACGATAGCTCGAGGCTCTCCGGGTCGAAGGCGGCCTCGATGTCCGCCTGCTCCGAGTGAACATCGAAGCCATAGTACTCCTGCCAGCCGGCCATGTTGAGGACCACCTCGGGCGCCGGCACCACGATGCAGAACGAAGTGGGGTCGTTCCCCGAGTCGAACAGGTTGCCGTCGGACGCGTTCTCCTCGACGCGCTGGAACAGAACGCGCCTGGGGCACTCGCAGAAGACGTTGTTGAGGGCCTTGTGACGCCTGCCCAGCCCAACCCGGCCGCGGAAGATGCGGCCGCTCTGCTGCACCGCGAAGTTCGCGGCGTAGTTGTCGGGCAGGTTGCCGAAGAAATTGTGCGCGACGACCAGGTTCTCGCCGCTGTCGCCGAAGACCCCGATGCCGCCGACCGGCTCCTCGTCGGGCCGGCCGAGGTTGTCGCCGGAGTTGCGCACATCCCAGATGACGTTCCGGTCCACCAGGTTGAGAGCGTTGTTGCACTCGAAGTAGATCGCCGCCTTGCCGGTCACGATGTCGGCGAAGACGTTCCCCGTGACGCGGCAGTTCCGATTGCCGCAATCGAGCCACAGCCCGCAGGCGTCCCTTATGCGGCGGAAGATGTTGCGGCGGATGAGGACGTTCTCCGCCAGGTGGAACTTCAGGCCCGCGCATTCGTAGAGCCGCTCCGGCAGGCGTTCCCCGATGCGCTCGATGGTGTTGTCCTCGACGAGCGACCCGTCCACGCCACCGACCCCCTGGATGGCGCTCACGCCGCAGTCGGTAATGCGGTTGCGTCGGACGATGTGGTGGCCGCTCGGGTCGCTTCGGGTCGCGTGCCAGCTCTCGCTGCCGATGTCCAGCCCCAGGGCGTTGGCGTGGCGGATGCAGTTGTCCTCGATGATCCAGTGGTGGCCGCGGGAGGTGCTGACGGCCGCTCGCTGGGGCACAGGGACGCTGTCGGCGGCGTGCTCGAAACGAAAGCCGCTCACGCGGATGTAGCCGAGTCCACGCCGCGAGGGCGCGAAGACCTGCTCGTGGACGGTGGCCTCAAAGGTCACCCCGGCCGGGTCGGCGTCGTCCCACAGGCGTAAATGCAGGCGCAGGCCAGGATCCTCCACCCAGAACACGCCGGTCCGCCGGCTCAGCTCCCGAGCCCAGAACACCTGCTCCAGCAGCCGCCCGTCGGCGAAGACCAGCCCGCGGCGAAGTTGGAAGCGGTGCGTCTGTTCGACGCTCCAGTCATGGACGAACGTCCGGAACTCGTCCGGCATGTTCGAGACCATGAAGGGGTTGTAGCCGACGAACATCTCCGGCGGCAGGTCACCCATCCACACGGTCGCATCCTCCGGCGCGCCCGTCCGCCATCCGGCGCTCGGGCGGAACTCAGGCTGCCAGACTGCTGAGCCTTTGACCACTACCTCCTCGCCGGGGGCCGCTTCGTAGGCGATCATGCGGTCGGGGCCCTCTCCGCCTCGCGCCGGACGGACGCATTCGCGGTAGACCCCGGCGTGCACGATGACCTTCTCCCCCGGCTGGAGGGCCGCCGCCGCGCGGCCGATGGTGGCGAACGGCTGGTCCTCGGTCCCGGGGGTCTCGTCCGAGCTGTCCAGGTGTTCGCACGCGACGTGGTAGGTCCGGCTGTAGTCTGTGACATCGTCCCAGAAGGGGAACGACGAACCGTCGGGCATGAGCGTCTCGTCGGCCATGGCGGATCACCGTCTGCACTGGGGAGCCGGAGATGGTCCAGGCGGCACGCGATGTAGCCGCCCGCTGCTGCTGAGATTAGCCCCCGTGGGCAACGGGGTCAAATGCGCTTCCCTGGAGCGGGGCTGCCAGCTTGCCCTTTCGGCCGCCAGGGATGAAGCGCGGAGGTCCCGGAATCGCGCTCGACAGTCGGAAACGGCCCCAGCCGGACTGGTTGGGGCCGTTCCCTGAAGGCTCAAAGGCATCGGGCCGGGCACCGGCCGGCCCGGAGCTCTTTGGGTTACCACTGGATCACGAGTTCCGGCGGATAGCTGCCGTGCTCGCGAGGGGCGAAGAAGTACCAGGTGCCGTTGTCGCTGGCTATCCAGAAGCTGGCCACGCCGTCTCCGGCAGCCTCGGTCGCGATGAAGCTCGTCACGTCGAACTCGTACCACCCCGAACCGGCCCCCGTGTAGGCCGTGTCGAGTAGGGTGCCGCCCGACGAAGTAACCGAGCCGCACTCCGTCCAGTTGTCGGATGCCGCGTCGTACACCTCCATCGTGAGCGCGGCCTCGCTCAGGTAGTAGAGCCGCAACGTAGCGCTCGTGACGGACCCGCCGACGCTCGACAGGTCGAACTTCATCTGCGCCGGGTCGTAGTAGCTGAAGAACAGACCCCAGTCGGTCTCGCACTCGTTCGGGACGCCTTGCCAGTTCTGCGAATCGGCAATGGGGTTCAGCGTCACTGAGCCGCCGGCCGGGTTGACCGTGATGCCCACCGCAGAGGACGTGGTCGTCGCACCATCGTTGTCCGTGGCCTTCGCCGTCAGGCTGTAGCTTCCCTGGGAGACGCTGTTCCAGGTGTAGCTGTACGGTGAGGAGGTGTCCTCACCTAACTTGTTGGCGCCTTCGTAGAACTCCACTTTCGTGACGGTGCCGTCGCTGTCGGATGCGTCGGCGTTGATGGTGACGTTGTCTCCAGCGGTGAACGTCGCGCCGTCCGCAGGTGAGGTAATGCTGCACGTCGGCGCGTTGTTGCCCGCAGAGACAAACTCCACCCAGTTGGTGTTGAAGTTGTCGCCGGCCAGGTCCAGTCGCAGTATCTTGCCGTTGCCGCCGGACACGGAGACATCGCTGACGGTCACCGTCTGGTACGTCTGGTAGCCGCCCGTGTTCGGCACGTTGATGGTGCCGAGCGTGACGCCGTCCAGGCTCACGGCGATCGTGTTGCCGTCCACCGTCGAGGCGACGCGCGCCTCCATGTCGTAGGTGCCGCCGGTGACGTTGACCGCGTACTCGAGCCACTCACCCGGCTGAACCCAGCCGACGTTGTAGGCGCCGCCGGCGGAATCGCCGGTAGCCTCGATGTCCACGCCGTCAGTGCGGTAGGCGCCGCCGTCGTTGGTCGTGTCGCTGTCGTGGTAGGCGACACCTTCGCCGCCGAGGTCGTAGTCCTCGGCCTCGATCAGGCCAGGTATGCTGCCGGGCGTGCCGCCGTAGGGCGACTGGCCGCCGGGGGCCTGGGTCGTGGCGCAGTCCTGGGCGGACTCCGCAGACTCGTTGGCCGACGTGTCCACCGCCGTCACCGTGTAGCAGTACTGCGTCGAGGCCGAA
>CAYFVS010000065.1:0-8169 GCA_964346565.1 uncultured candidatus Brocadiaceae bacterium
GTTCCCACCTCCCGGTGGGTGAAAATGCAGTTCACGTTCTCATGCACGAACTCCACCGGGTCCTCGATGGTCACAACGTGGTCGGTGCGGTGCTGGTTGGCGTAGTTCAGCAGGGCGGCCAGCGTAGTGGTTTTGCCGCAGCCGGTCGGACCGGTGCACAGGATGATGCCCTTCGGCAGCATGACCAGGTCCACAATCCTCTGGGGCAGGCCCAGGTCTCCCACCGTCATGATGTCGAAGGGGATAACGCGCATGGCCATGCCCGGCCCCTTCAGGTCCAGATAGACGTTCGTGCGGAACCGGGCCAGGTTGGCGATCTCGTAGGTGAAGTCCGTGTCGTGGACCACCTCGAACTCCCGCTGGTTCCGCTTGGGCATGACCTCGTAGATCAGCGAGTTGACCTGGTCCTTCGACATGGGAGGCAGCTTCATCTTCTGCAACTCGCCGTCTATCCGGACGATGGGCGGAGAGTCGGTGACGATGTGCAGGTCCGACCCCCTCTCCTTGACCAGGAACTTCAGGAACTTGTCAACCTGTGCCATGGGCGCTGCCTCCGCTTCAGTGTCGCATCTGTGAGAGATTCAGCAGTTTATCTTAGCGTCGGGGCCTGCAAGCGTCAAGGCACGTTGCGTTCCAGCATCCCCTCCAACCGGCCCAGCGTCTGCTCGGTAGCGCCCCTGCTCTGCAGCACGACCGACCTGGCCGCACGGCCCAGCCGCCTGGCTTCCTCCGGTCGGGTCAGCAGTCGGTCCACCTGCCGGACCATTTCCGCCCGGTCGTGCACGACGACCACCGCGTCCCGCTCCAGCAGCAGGTCCATTTCCGGGCGGAAATTCCCGGTGTGCGGGCCTGTCAGGACCGGCTTGCCCAGGGCGGCGGGCTCCATCACGTTCTGCCCTCCGCCGGGCGGCCGCAGGCTGCGCCCCACGAAGGCGCACGTCGCCAGGGCATAACAGGCCTCCAGCTCCCCGATGGTGTCCAACAGCAGGATGGCGTCCGGGGCCGCCTGCTGACCGTCATCCAGTTCGGTGCGCCGCGCCACCTCGAATCCCCTGGCCACCAGGCCGGCTTCGATGCTCCTGGCGCGCTCGACGTGGCGGGGGGCGATGATGAGACGCAGCGGGCGGTGGCGTATCTTCAGATCGCGGTACGCGGCGGCCACGAGCGCCTCCTCCCCCGGATGCGTGCTGCCGGCCACCAGGACCGGCGCATCCTCCGGCACCCCGAAGGCGCCCTTGAGGGCGGCCAGCTTGTCGGGATCGGGCTCCACCCGCAGGGCGTCGAACTTCAGCGAGCCGCACGTGGCCACGTTGCCCGGCTCGATGCCTGCCCGGCGGAACCGCGCGGCGTCCTGCGCGCTGCGGGCGCAGCAGAGCTGCACCGCATCCCACATTGAAGGCCACAACCGGTGGAGAACCCGCAGCCAACGGGCCGACCCTCGGTTGATCCGCCCGCTGACGATAGCCACGGGCACGCCGCTCTGCCGACATGTCTCCAGCAGGTTGGGCCACGCCTCCAGCTCCACGAGCACCAACGCTGTCGGGGCCACCCGCCCGACAGCCCGCCGCACGCAGAACGACAGGTCCAGCGGCATGTAGAAGACCGTGCATCCCTCGTAGAGCTTGCGCAGGCGGCGGGCGCCCGTGTCCGTGTTCGTGGAGAAGACGACATCCCAGCCGGGATGGCGGCGTCGGAACACCGCGACCAGGCGGCGAGGGATGGATGCCTCCCCCACGCTGGCGCAGTGGATCCACAGCCGCGGCTGCTCCGGGTCGGCGGGGGGCACGTTGCCCAGCCGCTCCAGGATGCCGGCCCGGTAACGCTCCGCCGTCGGCAGCTTCCACAGCCAGTACGGCAGCAGCGCCAGTCCGGCCAGCAGGTAGACGGCGTCCAGTGCCCAGCTCATGAGCGTCTCCAGTGAGGTGTCCGGCCCGGGTCACCAGGATAACGCCCCGCTCCGGCGTTCTTCAATGTGCAGCTTGGGATGATGCAGCAGCCAGTGGCGCTGCGGGCTCGGTCCCCGGCCGAGTGAGCCTCGCGGGGGCGGCGCCTCCGGTTGCCTGCATGTGTTGACAAGGCGGCTGGAGGGCGCTACACTGCCCTATAGAGGGGTTGTGGGCAACCTCGGTCTGTCACACGGCGCGGTCCCCGGCCCTGTCGGAAGCGGCGGCGCCGGGGACTGCACGGCGCGCTGACGGCCCTGGAAGCACCTGTTGCGTTTGCGCGGCCGCGGGGGGCGCGGGCATGGTTACGCCGCAGGAAACACGGTTCGCGAAGCTGGCCGTGGGCAGCAGTGCGTTGACTCCGGAGCAGGTCCGCTCCTGCATGCAGTTGCAGCGGTCCAAGCGACAGCAAGGCTCCACCATGTGGCTGTGGGACTGCGCCGTTGTGAGCAATATGTTGGACCAGGGCACGGCGGAGCAACTCATCGAGCGGGCCGGCGACGTTTCCACCGAGTCGCTGGGCGAGTTCCGGCTGGTGCAGAAGCTGGGCGAAGGCGGCATGGGCAGCGTGTACCTGGCCCGCGGGCCGGGGGGCGAGCAGGTCGCTCTGAAGATCCTGGCTCCCCACCTGGCGAAGCGGCGCACCTTCCTGACCCGGTTTTTCCGGGAGGGCCAGGCCAGCATTGACCTGCGCCATGAGAACATCGTTTCCGGCCTGGCCATCGGCGAGGAGGAGGGCTACTACTACTTCGCGATGGAGTACGTGGCTGGCAAGCCCCTGGCCCGACTGATTGAAGAGCTGGGCCCCATCCCCCACCAGAAGGCCGCCTCGATCGTGCTGCAGATCGCTGAGGCGCTCGCCTGCGCGCACTCCCATGGGATTATCCATCGCGACATCAAGCCCGAGAACATCATGGTCACTACCGGGGGCGTGACCAAGCTGATGGACCTGGGCCTGGCGCGGCAGAGGGAGCAGGACCTGACTGTGCTGACACGCACCGGAGCCGCCATGGGGACCCCGCACTACATGGCCCCGGAGCAGATCCTTGATGCGAAACAGGCCGACGAGCGAAGCGACATCTACTCCCTGGGCGCGACCTGGTATCACATGGTCACCGGCAGCGTGCCGTTCGAGGGAAACGGCCATCACGAAGTCTGCATGAAGCACATCAAGGAGCCCCTCACGCCCGTGCGACGCCGGCGCCAGGACGTGCCCCGGCCTGTCTGCCGCATCATCGAGCAGATGATGGCCAAAGAGCCCGAAGCGCGCATCCAGAGCGCCGAGGAGCTGTGCGAACTCATCCGCAAACATGCCGGCCGACGGGACGTGCGCAGGGAGCTGGGGCTGGAGCCCGAGCCCGCCCGGGAGAAGCTGTGGGACGTGAAGCTGATGGTGCAGGGCAAGCCGGAGAAGCGCCGCCTGTCCACCTCGGAAGTGAAGGAGGCCATCCGCCGGGGGCGCCTCACGGCCCGGACTCCCACCCGGCCGTCAGCCCCCCACGGGCGCTACCAGCCGCTCGCCTCCTATCCCGAGCTGGTGCGCAGTTCGGCCTTGCGTCGGGCGCCCACCATCGCGCCGGGGCAGAAGGGCGGCAGCACAACACGGGGCGAGCTGGAGCACCTGCTGACCCATTACGATGAAGAGTCCCGCGCCTACAAACGCGCCAGGAAGCTCCGTCGTCTCTATCCGGTGCTCATCCGGGTGGCGGTGGCCCTGGTGCTCGCCGGGCTGGTGTGGGTGTTCCGCGAACAGGTCATGGCCCTGCTCGTACGGGGCTACAACCTGATCGCAGGCCGCAGCTGAGTTCCCCGGGTTACTGCCCGTTGCCTTCGCCTTCCTTCTCCCTGCCCTCGGTCTTCCTCTGGCGAGGCGCCCTGCTGACGGCGTGGCGGACGTGGATGGACACGGCGATCAGAAGGATGCATCCCACAAAGACCACCGGCAGGGCGGGGCCGATGCGCCGCAGGAAGCTGTCGACCTGGTCCAGCACCAGGCCCCAGCAGACGATGGCAATGCTGGTGCCCGTCAGCACCACCCCCAGGTTCACCCACATGCGCAGGCCGATCAGGAAGCCGATGATCGAACCCACCAGCGGCCCGGTCATCCAGAAGGGGAACCACACGAACAGCAGCAGCCCCGGCACGCCCCACTTCATCACGGTGGCCTGGCGGCTCTCCGCCGCCCGGCGAGCCCGCGCCATCGTGTCCTCCAGCGGCTTTATGACTATCAGCTTCTCGTAGGAGAACACGAACAGCGGGTAGAACAGCAGCACCATGAACGCTTCCACGGCGATGTTGGCCACTACGACGAGCCAGAAGTCCAGCCCCGCGTTGTAGCCGTAGCTGAGCCCCGCCGCCCGCCCGCCGAGCACGTGCGTCACCGTCATCTGCCACAAGCTGTGGAACAACTCCGACGACCAGACCCGGGTCAGTCCTACCAGGGTCAGATAGCCCACCAGAAGCCCGATGCCCCCCAGCAGCGGCCGGCTCTCCGGGCGGCTCAGGATCCGGCGCAGGGGACCCGGCTGTCCGGTCGCTTCCTGCTCCTGGTCGGTTGGTTCGCTCACGGGATTGGTCCTGTTCTGCCCAATCCCATTCTTCGGCCTGCGCGGCGGTTTGTCAATGATGACTGACCCGGACGCTACGGCGTTCCTTCCGCAAGTGCCCGGCCCAGCAGCTCGTAGACCTCGGGGGTGTTGCCGTCGCGCCCCAGCAGCCCGCTGAGGGCGTCCCTGTCCGCGCGCTCCAGCAGCGCCCACATGCGCTGGAGCATCCGCACGTTCCCGCGGAACAGCTCGACGGGTCCCACGTGCTTCGGGCTGATGTCCGCCCCCAGCCAGCCGTCGTAGCCCAGCCGGTCCAGCGTGTGCAGCAGCTCCACCCAGTGCCACAGGTGCACCGCGCCGCTGATCATGTCCCAGTCCCCGCCCTCGCCGGTGTTGTCGTTGGTGTGGATGTAGAACAACCGCCCGGCCGAGGCCAGCAGCGCGGCGGACTCGGCCGGGGATTCCCCGGCGGCGAAGGAGTGCCCTATGTCCAGATTGGCGCCCACGTTATCGCAACCCGACTCCGCGCAGGCGTGCAGCACCTTGCCCACGTTGCTCAGCAGCACCCTGGCATGGGGCTCGGTGGGCTGGAACTCGAGGCAGAAGCGGACCTCCGGGCGATACTCGGCCACCTGGCGCACCGTCTCGACCAGACGCTTCCACGCCCCGGCGTAGTCCGTCTGGAAGGGGTAATCGTAGCCGTCCGCCAGGGGGCAGGTGGTCACCAGCTCGGAGCCCAGGCGTGCGGCGATGTCCTTGCCCGCCCGCAGGCGTCTGACCGCCTCGGTGCGGGCATCATCATCGCGGGCGGAGAGGGCGCCGTGGCGGAAGTGCTTTGCGTCTTTGGTGTCGACGTTCACGGCCGAAAGGGCCAGGCCGTGTTCCGCGAGCAGTGCTTCCACTGCTCCCACGTCGGTGAAGTCCACCGGGTAGCGTAGCTCGACCCCGTCCAGGCCGGGCACCTGTGCCACCAGGGCCAGTTTCTCCTCCAGGTCGCGGTCCGGCTGGTAGCGGGTGAACTTGTCGCGCTGCCCGCCAAAGAACGCCGCGTTAGCGCTGAGTCGCCATCTCATGGTCGCTCCTTCCATTGCTTGCCTCCCCAACACCTGGCAGGTCCGGCGTTCTCGCCGGACCTGGCGCGACGGAGACGCCGCGCCTACCCCGGGAATGGGAACCGCCGGTTCGGGGGGACCTGGATTCTGTCAGGCCGCCCCGGGCGTGTCAACCCGACGGTCAGCCCCGGTGGAAACGCGGGGGCATCCTCGCGTAACATCGCCCCGGACCAGAACACAGTGGAGGTCTGCCGATGGCGCAGATGTCAGATGACCGGATGGCGGCGAGGGCGCGCGAGGCAATCCGTCAGGAGGCGGCGGGCGTCGCGGCGCTGGAAGACCAGCTCGACGATTCGCTGGCGGAGGTGGTCCGTGTGCTGCTGGAGTGCCGGGGTCACATCCTGGTGACCGGCGCGGGCACCTCCCACGCCGTGGCCCTGCGGCTGGCCCACCTGCTGGCCTGTGTGGGCAGGCCGGCGCTTTACGTCAGCGCGGCGGACGGGCTGCACGGGGGCAGCGGCGCCGTCAGGGAGGGCGACGTGCTCTACGCCATCTCCAAGGGCGGCCGCAGCGCCGAGGTGAACCGCTTTGCCGAGATCGCCAAGGAACGCGGCGCCACCCTCGTCGCCCAGACCGAGGACCCCGATTCTCCGCTCGCCCGCATGAGCGACGTCGTCTATCGCGTGCGCGCGCCGGTCGAGGCGGACCCCTACGGCATGGTGGCCACCGGCAGCTCGCTCGTCAACGCCGCCGCAGGGGATGTGCTCTGCGTGCTGCTGCTGGAGCTGAGCGGCTACAGCCGGGAGGAGTTCGGCCGCACCCACCCCGGCGGCGCCGTTGGACGCCGACTCGAAGGGCAGGGCTGACGACCCGTCAGGGAGACGAGCAGATGGCTCTAATCGGGCTCGACGTCGGCACAACCGGGTGCAAGGCCATCGTCTTCGACGACCGCGGAGGGATCCTCGGCCGGGCGGCCCGGGAGTACTCCGTCCGCACGCCCCGCCCCGACTGGGCCGAACAGGATGCCGAGCAGGTCTGGCGCCTTGCCATGGACAGCCTGCGGGAGGCCGCGGTCGCGGCCGGCGGCGCGCGGCCCGCCGCGCTGGCGTTGAGCTGCCAGGGCGAGGCCGTCATCCCGGTGGACGGTCGCGGCCGGGCGCTGCGCCACGCCATCCTGGGCATGGACACCCGCACCGGCCCGCAGAACCAGTGGCTCAGGGAGCAGTTCGGGGCGGAGGATCTTTTCGCCCGCACCGGCATGCCCGTCCACACGGTCAACACGCTGCCGAAGCTGCTCTGGCTGAAGGACAACGAGCCTGAGCTCTGGTGGGCGGCCGAGCGGTTCCTGCTCTACGAGGATTTCTTCCTGAACCGGCTCGGCGGACGCCCGGTCATCAGCCATTGCCTGGCCTCACGCACGCAGATGTACGACCTGCGGCGCGGTGAGTGGGCGGGGGACATCCTGGACGAGTGCGGCATGGAGCCGTCGCGCCTGGCGGAGCTTCCGCCGGCTGAGCAACCCGTGGCGGGCGAGCTGCGTCCCCAACTGGCCGCGGAACTCGGTCTGCCGGAAGGCATGATGCTGGCCTACGGCGGGCACGACCAGGCGTGCGCGGCGCTGGGCAGCGGCACGGTGCGCGCGGGTCGGGCCTCCGTCTCTACCGGCACGGCGGAGGTGGTCGAGGTGGCGCTGCAGGAGCCGACGCTGGCGGACGTGCTGCGCGAGGGGGGCATCTCCGTCTACCGGCACGTGGTGCCCGGCCTGTACGTGGCCATGACGCTGAACCAGAGCGGCGGGCTGGTGCTGCGGTGGTTCCGGGACGAGCTGTGCGAGGCCCAGATGCAGCGGGCGGCCGAGCAGGGCGCCGATCCGTATGACCTGATCCTCGAAGGGGCGCCGGACGGACCCACCGACCTGATGGTCCTGCCGCACTTCAGCGGCAGCGGCACGCCGCACCTGGACACGCGCTCGCGGGGCGCCATACTGGGGCTGAGCTTCGCCACCGATCGGGGCGCCATCGCCAGGGCCATCCTGGAAGGCCTGACCTTCGAGCTGCGGCTCAACCTGGAGCTGCTGCGGGAGGGCGGCGCCCATATCGAGAGCATGGCCGCCGTGGGCGGCGGGGCGAGGAGCGACCAGTGGCTGCAACTGAAGGCGGACATCTGCCGGCTGCCCATCCGCGTGCCGCAGGTGACCGAGGCCGCGTGCCTGGGCGCGGCGCTGGCCGCCGGGGTGGCCGCCGGCGGGTACGCGGACTTCCCCTCCGCCGTTGAGGCCGCCGTCCGGGAGGGACGCACTTTCGAGCCGCGCCAGGCGATGGCGGACCGCTATGAGGAGCGCTACGCGCTTTACCGGGAGCTCCACCCGACGCTCGCGCCGCTGCACCGGCGGATGTGACCGGTTTCAGCCCTCGTGCGTCCAGGAGAAGAGGCGCACGCCGAGGGCGAAGCAGACCGCACCCACTCCCAGCAGTATGCCGCACGGCTTCAGCATCTCCACCAGCGAGAACTCCCGCCAGATCGCCCCCTCCAGCGCAAGCATTCCCCACTTGAGCGGGCTGAAGGTGCTCATGGCCCGCAGCCAGCCCGGCATAGCCACCAGGGGCACCATGCCGCCGCCCGCCAGGG
>CAYFVS010000066.1:0-11535 GCA_964346565.1 uncultured candidatus Brocadiaceae bacterium
CATCTATCAAGTCCGCTATCGCCGAAGCGTCCACCGCGCCGCTTATCAAGGCATCCGAAGACAGATTGGTCAGCAGGAGCAGCGAAAACGGCTTTGCCCGAGCCTGACGCCGTGCCACGTCAGCCACCATTGCGCATGGTTCGCGGCCCACGTAAGGCGATGCGAGCACGAGAGACTTACGGGTGCGGCGCACGAGCGACCGGAACTCCTCTCCCCACGGCGTGCGCACCAACCTGACCATAGCGTGCCCTCCGCCAAACAGGGCGAACCCAAACCGCAGCAAGCGCTGCCCGTCAGACCCCGAGCTGGTGGATGAAGTAGCTGACGGCGCCGGGGACGAGTTCGAGCGGCTCGACCATGGCGCATAGCTCCGTCCGGAAAACCAGCGCCAGCAGGGCGCCTATGCTCAGGAACGGGCCGTAGGGCATGACGTGCTCGTCGCTGAAGATCAGCAGCGGAATGCCGTATAGCAGCCCGATGAACGGCGACAGGAAGAAGGCGGCCACCACTACCTTCCAACCGAAGAACGCCCCCAGCATGGCCATCAGCTTCACGTCGCCGAAGCCCATCGCCTCGCGCCTGAAGATGACCGCACCCACCAGAGCCGCCGCCAGCACCAGCAGCCCGCCGCTGAGCAGCCCGATCAGGCTGGCCAGCAAGCCGTCCACGTGGGCCATGCCGGTCAGCGACTCGAACGTGTGATAGGGCGCCGACCCCCGATGCAGAGCCGGCAGCAGGAACCCCGCCAGCAGGCCGCCCAGGATGCCGAAGTACGACACCTCGTCCGGGATGATAAGCCACTCCACGTCCACGGCGCTGGCCACGATCAGCAGCCCGGCGACCAGCATCATCAGGACCATCTGCCCGGCGTCGGTGCCCACCTGGATGCCCTGGCGGAAGTAGATGAGGGCGAAGATCAGCCCGGTCAGCAGCTCGACCATCGGGTAGCGCCAGGAGATGGGCCCGCCGCAGTCGCGGCACCGCCGCCCCAGCACGAAGAAGCTCAGCACAGGTATGTTGTCATACCACCGGATCTGGTGGCCGCAATGAGGGCAGATCGAGCGCCGGGGCTCGCCCACGGTCAACCCGCGCGGCAGGCGCCAGATCAGCACGTTCAACATGCTGCCCACCGCGCAGCCCAGCACGAAGACCCACGCGAGGATGAACCACTCGAATGCAGGCGGGAAGGCCAGGGACAACGGCGTCCTCCATTTCAGCGGCCGGTGCGGTGGCCCTCGGCGGCGTCAGTCCTGCTCGACGATCAGCAGCCGGCCGAAGCTGCCCGGCCGGCGCTCCTGCCGCCCGCGGCCGGTCCAGCTCAGCCGCAGGACCTCCTCCCCCTCCGCGTCGTAGCTGGTCAGGGCCAGGTCGAACCCGATCACCGACGGCCGGCCCTCGACCTGAGAGAATACCGACCACGGGACGGCGCAGTCAACCCGGTAGCCGGTCCCGGTGCGCGCGGCGGCTGCGCGCACCTTCTGGGCCATATCGCCCCGACCGTCCAGCTCCGGCTCCGCTTCGGGCTCGTCGTAGGGATAGACGCTGAACCAGGTTACGCCGTCCGAGTAGCCGTCCGTGCCTATCTCTCGCGGCTGCCGTCCGTCGAGGAAGATCCGCAGGTTGTCGCGGTAGTCGTCCGTGGCGCCCTCGGTGGGGCGCAGCAGGTCGTCCTCCACGTCGGCCCACACGTAGAGGTTCTCCTCATCGCAGGCGGCGCGGAAGTCGAAGCTGTGCCCCTCCGCCATGTCGCCGGCGGCCACCAGGGGGTGCATGGGCGAGGGCACGTGGGTGGCGCCGGCGCGCCGACGGTCGGGTTCCAGACCCCCGCTCTCGGAGGGCCCCGCCGCCGCGGCGACGTGGCTGAAGTGCTCCAGCCGCCGCGCCGCGTCGTATCGCACCTGCGCGTCCAGCGTGAACGTCTCAAGCGGCGGCCGCACGGCTATCTCCAAGTCCTTGTGTCGGCGGGCGTATGCGCCCAGCGTCCCGAAGTCGACGCTCGCCGGCCAGACCTGGTCCTCCCCGTGGGGCAGGAACTCGACGCGCACGTCCCGCTCGGCGTCGCTGTAGTTCTTCACAAAGTAGCGCACCTTCAGGCGCAACGCTCCGTCCTCGTCCAGAGAGGCGCCGCACAGCTCGGGTTGGCCGCCGACGGTGCCCGCGCGCTCGTCCAGGGCTGCCACCGCCTCCGCCAGGCGGGTCGGTATGTCCAGGTCCTGCGGGCATGGCTCGATGCACTGTCCGCAGAGCCGGCACAGGGATGCCTTGCCGGCCAGCGAGGCGTATTTGCTCCGGGCGTGCTCGGTCAGGCCGAAGACGCGCTCCAGGTTCAGCGCCCCGAAGTTGGCCGGTATGTCCACCCCTGCCGGACAGGGCATGCAGTAGTTGCACCCTGTGCAGTAGAGCCCGGCCAGCTCCTTTCGCTCCTGGATGGCCTCCTCGATGCGGCGGTGGTCCTCGGCGCTCAGCCCGCCCGCCTCACTGACGGTCCGGGCGTTCTCCTCGAGCTGCTCCATGGTGGACATGCCGCTCAGGGCGAGGGTGACGCTCTCGTTGGACAGCACGAAGCGCAGGGCCAGCTCGGGGGTGCTCTTGACCTCGCCCACCAGCTCGGCCGCCTTCTCGCTGGGGTAGCCGAGCCGCCCGCCGCCCACCGGGCCCATCACGGTCACGCCCATGCCGTGCTCGGCGGCGTAGGCGATGCCCTCCTCCAGGTGGCGGTCCAGCAGGTTGTATTGCAGCGTGACGGACTCGAACAGACCGGTGTCCACGCACTTCTTCAGGCTCTCGCAGGAGCCGTGGAACGAGTGGCTGATGTGGCGAATCAGGCCCTGCTCCTTCGCTTTGAGCATCTCCTGGTAGAGGCCGTCCTCGCCGGCCACCGACCCCTCGAAGCTCTCGTAGTTCATCCCGTGGAAGTTGTAGACGTCTATGTAGTCGGTCCGCATCCCCTCGAGGCTGTCCTCCAGGTTGCGCCACCAGGTGTCCTTATCGCCCTTGTCGTAGTGGTGGTTCTTGGTGGACAGGATGACCTGGTCCCGGCGGTCCTCCATGGCCTCGCCGATCACGCGCTGGCTATCGCCGCCGCAGTACATGACCGCTGTGTCGAAGTAGTTGATCCCCAGCTCGACGGCCCGCTGCAGCATGGGGATGGCCTTCTCGCGGTCCACTTCGCCCTTCGAAGCCATCGGCAGCCTCATGCAGCCGAAGCCCAGCCTGGAGACCCTCAGTCCCGTCCTGCCCAGTTCGGCGTACTGCATCGTACGGTCCCCTCTCGCTCATTGACGCATCCCGTCCATCCTAAGGGAACGCGGCTGCGGGTCAACGGGACGTGGCATTTCGGGCGAGCAGCGGCCCACAGCCCATTCCAAGGGCTGGTCCGGCGCGGCGGAGGGGCCGCGGGTTCTCCCCACTACTGGTAGGTCCGGCGCCTTGCCGGACCCGGCGAGGCGAGGGCCGTGTGCCCACCCATTCGGGAGCGGCTCAACCCGACGGGGCGTTTCGCGCCTCTGCAGCTTGCGTATGGCGCCAGCGTTACGTATAATACGCGTGTCACGACACGTATTGGGAGATGCCCCGATGAAGAAACTCACGCTCAGCATGGACGAGGAGACCATCAGGGAAGCCAAGCGACTGGCGGCCGAGCAGGGCACCAGCGTCAGCGCCATGTTCAGCCGCCTGGTGCGGGCGATGGCCCACGAGCCGGGCAAGGACATCGAGATAGGCCCGGTAACTCGGCGGGCCACGGGCATCGTCAAGTTCCCCGAAGGCAAGACGGATAAGGAGCTGCTCGTGGAAGCGCTCATGGAGAAATACGGCATCGAGGAATGAAGGCCCTCATAGACACTGACGTCTTGCTGGACGTGCTGGGCAGGCGCGAGCGATTCTACGAGCATTCGGCCTCGATATGGGCGCTGTCGGAGCGGGGCGAGCTCGACGGCCTGGTCTCGGCGGTCAGTTTCACCACCGTCTTCTACCTGATCGAGAAGTGGGGCGGCACCGAGGCAGCCAGGCGGGGGGTGGTCCTGGTCCGGGACGCGTTCACCCCCGTGGCCTGCGGCGTGGGCATCCTCAACCAGGCCATAGACAGCGATATGGACGACTTCGAAGACGCCATTCAGTACTTCAGCGCGCTGCACGCCGGGGCGGACTGTATCCTGAGCCGGAACTTGGGCGACTTCCCTCGCCGCCCGGCCGTGCCGGTGCTCTCCCCGAAGGAATTCCGCGCCCGGCTCGACGAAGGTCCCGCCCCACCTTCCGACTGAACCCTCCCCACCTGCCGGTTGCGCGCCGCCAGCCTATTCGCTACGCTCTGTGCGTCCGTCAGCAGCCTGTTGGACGACTCGTTCATCCTGAGCGTGCACTGGCTCGTTGGGTAGGCGCGGCGTCTCGCCGCGCCCTGTCCGGCGCGGACGCCGGACTTACCCTTTCTTCAGCAGGCTTATGGTGCGCCAGGCGCGACGCCCCTCAGAGCAGGGGAGATGCCATGACCACAGGCGAGCGCGCCACACTCGCCTTCCGCATCCTGGGGATCTACTGCTTCGTCATCACGCTGCACTTCATTGGGCTACTGGCCCAATCGCTCCTGGCGAGGATCGGCCTCATGGACGCCCCGCTCCCCTTCCGCTGGACCACGGCAATCTTCACGGGTTCGTGGATCGGGCTGGGGATCCTGCTTCTTCTGTTCGCGGGCTGGCTTTCGCGGCTGGCGACTCGCGCACTGGAGGGATCCGAAGACCTCCACACGGAGGCCACGGCCCTGGCCTGCGTCCTGGTTGGAGTGACGTACCTGTTCGGCACGGCCGTTCTAGTGGAGTTCTTGCTCGTGGACCGGGAATGGGGCTCGCTACCGCTCATTGCTGTCGCGGCGGCGGTAGGGCTGGCTCTTGTCGCCGGGGCACCGGGGCTGGCCCGGTGGGTGAGGAATCGCTCCCTGCCCTACCTCGATGCGCCCGCGGCAGCGTTCGCCACGCTGTTCGTGGGCATCCTGGTCATCTGCATCCGCTCGGCCTCGTTCTCGCTGGTAGGCGTCCTGGGCACCTTCACGCTGTCCGATGCGTTCTCGCCCGGCGAGCAGAGGATGCTGCTCGCAGAGAGAGTCACGAACGGCGGCCTCGTGCTGATGCTGGTCGTGGTGTGTGTCGGTTTCCTCGCCGAGATTGCGTCTCGGGGCGCGCGTCGAGGGCCTGCCCCGCCGGGAGGTCGCGTGCTGCCCACGCCGCCGGGCGCGTGGGTCTGCCTGACGGCCGCCATCCTGCTCGGGGCGTTCTACCATCTGCCGCCCGCCATCCGCGCTCTGGTGGAACTGTGGCCCGTCGGCTGGAGCGTTCCGGGAGCGGTAGCACGGGTCGTATGGGGCATTGTCGCGACCGGTCTGGCCGGGTGCGCGGTGGCGTTCGTCTGGGGACCGATTGCACGCTGGCTGGCGGCGCGCGTCTACCGCCCGGACCCGGATGAAGGAGCCGAGCGGGCCTCGGCACGCCTTATCCTCGAGGTGGGCATCACGCTGCTGGTGTTGTGGCACCTGATCTCACGCACCTTCGGGGTCTATAGCGTGCGCTTGGCAAGCGAGGATTGGGAGTGGTCCTTCTGGCTTGGCTGGCATTACTGGCTTGCCCCGGCGCTCACGCTGATCCTGCTGGCCTTTCGGGGGGACATCGCGCGCATCTGGATGCGCCCGGGCGGCCCGGAGGAACTCCAAGCCGGTCGGCGGCGTGCGGCGGCGCTCTACCCCTGGCTCGTACTGCTCGGCGTCTGGACGCTGTTCCGGTCCGTGCCGAGCGCTGCGGTCTCCACGATTCAACGGGCCACGGGCATACAACTCGTGCTGGGGTCGGAACGCCCCATGTTACTTGTCCAGGTCGCCCTTGGAGCAGTCCTGGTGGTGCTGGCCGGGCCCCTGTCGCGGCTGCTCTCGTTCGGGCCAATACTGCTGCGCAAGCGCCCGGAACCGGCAGACGAGTAGAGGGCGCTACTCCGGCGGGGCGGGGAGTTGGCCGGTCTTGAGCCAGGCGGCCAGGTCAGTGACGACCCGCTCGGCGACGTGGGCGGGGCGCTCGTACTCCAGCGGCGTGCTGGGGCCCTCGCCTTCGACGAAGAGGTGGTTGAGGGTGGGGTACTGGCGGATCGCTGCGTTCTCCCGCTCCGCCAGGGCCGCGCGCCAGCGGAGCAGGTCCTTCTCGGTCACCTGGTAGTCCCGCCCGCCGTGGAGCACGAGCAGGGGCCGCTCGACGGCCCGCGCGGCCGCGGCGGGGTCATAGCCCCGCAGGTCCAGCCAGTAGGTGGGCGCCGCGCCGAGCAAGACCTCCATCTTGCCCGCGTCGGACGGCTCGAGGGCGCGTATCCGCTCCGCCATCGCCTCGGCCTCGCGCATCTGCCGGCGCTCCTCGTCGGTGACGCTGCCGTCGGCGCGGGCCAGGTAGTTGATCTGTTCGACGAACAGCTCATCGAGCGGCCGCGTGGAACCGGCCATGATGACGAAACCGGCCGCCTCGGGCGCCTGGGCCGCAATGCGCGGCACCAGCATGCCGCCCAGGCTGTGCCCCAGAATGGACACGCGCCCCGGCGCGACGCGCGGCATCCCGCGCAACAGCCGCGCGGCCGCCAATGCGTCGTCAATGACCTCCTCCTGCACGGTGAAGCGGGCCGCCATGGCGGCGGCCCGCTCGGGATGGGCCTTGGTGCGCTTCTCGTAGCGCAGCACGGCGACGCCGCGCGTGGCCAGCCCCTGTGCCAGGTCGCGGAAGGGCTTCACGGCGATGACCGTCTCGTCCCGGTCGTGCGGCCCGGAGCCGTGCACGAGCACAAGGCCCGGGAACGGCCCGTCGCCGGCAGGCAGGCAGAGCGTGGCGGGCAGCGCCGTATCCCCCGCACCGACGGTCACCTCGCGCTCCTCGAACAGCGCCAGGTCGGCGTAGGGCGGCGGGCCGGGCGGCTCCGGTACGCCGCCGGGGCGGAACCAGAGGCCCGAGACCTTTCCCTCCGCCCCGAAGACCACCTTCGCCGAGAGGCAGGCGCGGGAGAAGTGGCAGGGCACGTAAACGGTGGTGAACCCGCCCTGCTCGCGGACCCAGGTCGGTCCCCGACGCTGGAACGGGCCGGCGGCGGTGGTCAGTTGGCGCCACACCTGCTCGAGCCGCTCGGCGGGGAGCGCGTTCCTCATGCCCGCGTCGAAGTGCTCCCGCGCGGCCTCGTAGTCGCCCGCCGCCAAATTGTCCACCAGGGCCTCGGCCATCTGGGCTGGTGCGGGCGGCGTCTCCTGCTCGGCCGCCGTCAAGGGCGGCGGAGCCCCGAACAACAAGACGGCGGCTGCAAGCCACCAGCCCAGGGGGACGGCACGCACCCATTCGGGGCTGTGCTCAGCCACTCTCGCCTCCCTCCTCCGTTGCCGAGGCGGCGACCTGCCGGATGAACTCCGCGACCTGCGGCCTATCCCAAGGTGCGGCGCCGACATGCTCGAACACCACCTCGCCCCCGGGAGAGACGACGTAAGTGGTGGGGATGGCCTGCGGGGCCAGACTCTGCGGGACAGGGCCGGTGGTGGTGTAGATGGGCATGTTGAGCGCATGATCTTTGACGAAGCGGCGGACCGCGGTGGGGCTTTCCTGGGACACGACGACGAAGGCTACGTTCGGGTCATCCTTCAGCCGGTCGTAGAGGCGCTGAATGGAGGACATCTCGGCCACGCAGGGCGGGCACCAGGTGGCCCAGAAGTTCAGGAACACGGCCTTCCCGCGCGTGCTCTCCAGGTCGAACGGTTCGCCCCCAAGGTCCCGCACGGGCCAATCGTAGGCCATCTGCCGGCCGGTGGGAGCGCCGCCCTCTTCAACCGGCGGCGGGGGCAGCCCGCCTTCCCGGCGGAAGAGCCGCACGCCGACGGCCGCCGCCATGCCGATAACCAGCAGCAGGAACAGGGCCAGCGCGGCCCGTCCGATAAGGAACGTGCCCTTCTGCTCTGCCGTCACCTGCGCACCCCCCCTGGCAGAACCGCTATACGAAGTCCCTCTCCAGGCGACGGGCCACCAGGATGAGCCGGGGCGAATCCGGCGCGTAGGGATTGCCCTCGAAGTCGCCCACCGCCTCGACCACCGGGAAGCCCGCGTGCTGGAGCAGTTCCTCGCCCTCCTTCCTGGTCAGCCAGCGGTAGCGGCGCCGGAATACGTGCCGGCGCTCCTGCTCACCCTCGCCCTCCACGTAGGTATGCTCGACGTGGGCAACCTGGGCGTGCCAGTCAATGCTCAACTTCCCGTTCAGCTCGCGGGTCGGCAGGCCGGTCTCCGGGTTGACGCCTTCCTTGACAGTGGTCCGCACGCCGACGTCCTGCTCAGCCATCCGGCGAGGCGCCACGCAGTCCACCACCGCCACCCCGCCCGGGCCCGTGTGGCGGTAGAGCCGGCGGAAACAGCGGGTGACCGAGTACGGCCCTTCCAGCTCGAACACCGACGCGTTCGGGACGATGACGGCGGGGAATTGCCGGCCCAGGTCGAACTGAAGCATGTCTGCCTCCCGTAGTGTAACCCGCCGGCGGACGGCTTCCGGCTCGGCGGCCAGCTTCCGGCGCGCTACATCAAGCATGGCAGGAGAGGAGTCAATGCCCACGACCTGGTGCCCGGCCCGGGCCAGCGGGATAGCCACCCGGCCGGTGCCGCAGGCCACCTCGAGCACGGGGTCGCCGTGCTGCTCCGCGACGCCCTTCCAGAACGGGATGTCGGCTTCGTAGTCGGCCTTGGACCATTCGTAGAGCCGCGCGAAGTCAGCATCCAGGAATGCGTCCTGCCCCTCGGCCATGCGGTCGCCCTCCTTCGGTCGGACTGATGCCTGCCCCAGATGCCATTGTCCGACGCGCGCGACGCGCGGTCAAGCGGCCGCGTACTACAGGCTATCGCCGTACTTGCGGTAGAGGTATCGGAACTGGTGGTAGGTCAGCCCCAGCAGCTCGGCGGCCCGCTTCTGGTTGTGCCTGGCCCGCCGCAGAGCTTCGCGCACCATGGCGATCTCCAGCTCGCGCACCGCCTCCCGCAGGGGCGTGTTCAGGTCGGGCGTGGAAGACTGCGGACCCGGTTCCTCCACCCGGGCGGTCTGCCTGGCCGGAGCGCCCTCGGCGCGGGTCGGCGGAACGTAGGGGCTGTCCAGTGGGTGGAAGTCCACCCGGTCCACGGCGGCCGCGCCGGCCCGATAGACGGCACGCTCGATGACGTTCTTCAGCTCGCGCACGTTGCCGGGCCAATCGTAGTCCAGCAACTGCTCCTCGACGGCGTCGCTGAACTCGGGCGCGCCCTCCAGGTCCATCTCGACCGCCATGCGGGCGGCGAAGTGCGCGGCCAGCAGCAGCACGTCCTCCCCTCGCTCCCGGAGTGGCGGCAGGAACAGCACCTCGAACGAGAGCCTGTCCAGCAGGTCGCGCTTGAAGGTGCCCTTCTCGGCCAGGGCGGCCAGGTCGGCGTTGGTGGCGCCGATGATACGCACGTCCACGGTGATGCCCTCGGCGCTGCCCACGCGCTCGAACGTGCCGTACTCGACCACGCGCAGGATCTTCTCCTGCACTTCCAGGGGGATGTTGGCGATCTCGTCGAGGAACAACGAACCGCCGTCGGCCCGCTCGAAGCGCCCCGTGCGTCGCGTCGTCGCCCCGGTGAAGGCGCCTGCCTCGTGGCCGAACAGCTCGCTCTCGATAAGCGACGGCGCCAGGGCGGCGCAGTTCAAGGTGACCAGCGGCTGTTCCCAGCGCGGCGACAGGTAGTGCAGGCGGCGGGCGGCCAGCTCCTTGCCCGCGCCCCGCTCCCCCACGATGAGCACCGGCCGGTCCACCCTCGCGGCGCGGGAGACCTGCTGCTGGAAGTTCAGGAACGCGTCCGACTGCCCCAGCGCCTCCGGCACGCGGCGCGCAGCCGAGGGCGGTGTGCCAGGCGGCGGCATGGCGATATTCTCCCCTTGTTCGCAGTAAGCACCGCATTGTAGCGAGAATCTCCGCGCCGCGCAACCGTCAGCGTATGGCCCGCTGTCCGCGTAAATCCTTGTCCGGCAACCGGTTGCGCCGAGACGCCCCTTCCCGGCACGCCGGTTGCCAATGAAGATGGCCGGAAAGCACCGGAAACCAGAATAGGAGGACCGAAGATGGGAATCTTCAGCCGACTGCGCGACATCATCAGCTCCAACATCAACGCGATGCTGGACAAGGCGGAGGATCCCGAGAAGCTGATCCGCCTGATGATACAGGAGATGGAGGACACGCTGGTGGAGGTGAAGGCGTCCTGTGCGGGCGTGATGGCGCAGCGCAAGCGGGTCGAGCGCCGGCTGGAATCCGCCCGTTCGACCGCCGAACGCTGGGAGGACAACGCCCGGCTGGCCGTCCAGAAGGACCGCGACGACCTGGCGCGGGAGGCGCTGCTGGAGAAGCGCCGCTACCAGGAACTGAGCGATTCCCTGGAGCGCGAGCTGCACGAGCACGAGGCGCTGATCGAGCAATACCAGGATGATATAATGCAGCTCGAGGAGAAGTTGGCGGCGGTGCGCGAGAAGCAGCGCGTCCTGGTGGAGCGCCACATCCACGCCCGGCGCAAGAGGAAGGCGCAGGAGGAGATACGCCGCGCGGACACCTCCGACGCCTTCGTCCGGTTCGAGAAGTTCCAGAACCGCATCGAACGCATGGAGGCCGAGGCCGACCTGGTCAACTTCGGGCGCAAACCCTCCCTGGAGGAGGAGGTTCGCCGGCTCGCCACCGACGAGGAACTGGAACGCGAGCTGGACGAGCTGAAGCAGGACGTGGCCCGCGGAGCCGCCGGCTGAACGGCTGAGCCACACAAGGAAAGGACCCGAACCGGTGGGAGCGGTCTGGAGATTGGTCTGGAAGGGGCTGACGCTCCTGCTGGGGCTGGTCGTCGGCGCGTTGGTGCTGGCGGGGATAGTCGCCGGCGTGGCGGCGCTGCTGGGCAGGGCCATCCCGGTGGGGCTGGCCGGGCTGGCGGTGGTCGGCGGGGCCCTCGCGGCCGTGGCGGTCGTCTGCGCCGTGCTCTTCTTCGCCCTGCTGGCGGTCAACGCCGTGCGCGCGGCCTTGCGCAAGGGCGGCTCGACGGTCCCGGAGGAAGACGCGCGACTGATGCAGGAGCTTCACGAGGGCCTGTCGCGGCTGGAGGAACGCGTCGAGGCACTCGAGACGCTCCTGGTGGCCGAAGAGGCACAGCGGCGATCAGTTACGCGTCCCTGAGGAACTGACCGGGAGGCGACAGCGACAAGATGGGCATCATGGCGATCAACCTGGCCGGCCTGCACCTGGACGTCGCAGAGCTGGCCGTGCTGCTGATATTCGGCATTCCAATCGTCGGCTTCCTGTGCGGGACCATCGTCGAGCTGGCCAAGATGCTCAGACGGGGCGAAGGCCGCCGCGCCGGTGCCCAGTCGGAGGAGGAGACCCGGCTGATACAGCAGATGCACCGGGAACTGGAGCGGATGGAGGAGCGTATCGAGGCCCTGGAGACCATCCTCATAGAGAGAGAACGGGAAGAGGCACACCAATGAATCGCGACGACTCCGAACGACGCG
>CAYFVS010000067.1:0-2106 GCA_964346565.1 uncultured candidatus Brocadiaceae bacterium
GCAGGAGGGGCAGGCGCTGCGCGCTGAGCAGCAGCTGAGTTACCGGGACCTGGAGAAGTTGTTTAACGAGCTGGACAAACATAACAGACAGAGCGTCTCGCTCCCGAAGCAGCTCCTGATTATGGAGTTTCTCGAGGGGGCTCTGGCGGAGTTGTCGGAGCTGGACGGGTTCACCGCCGTCGTCTGGCCGGCCGATGCCTCCGAGTTCCACAAAGCCATGACCGGCGGTTACGTGGGTGTAGGTATCCAACTGGGCCTGCACGAGTTCACCGGCCGCCTGAAGGTCGTCACCCCGCTCGAAGACTCGCCCGCCCTGGAGGAAGGCATCCAGCCCGACGACCTGATCATCGAGGTGGATGGTGAGAGCACGAAGGGTTGGACCAGTGACAAGGCCGTCCGCGAGATCACTGGCGAAGCCGGCAGCGAGGTTGTTCTCACCATGTTCCGCCCCAGCACCTGCCAGCGCATTCCCTTTACCCTCGTCCGACGCCAGATTAATCTGCGCACCGTCCAGGGCGTGGAGCGCGTCGCCGGTAACCACGGGGCTGCCGGCTGGAACTACATGCTCGACGACCAGCTCGGCGTTGCCTACATCAAGCTTACCGGCTTCAACCCCGACTCCCATAGTGAGTTGGTCGGCGCCCTGCGCGCCGCCGAGCGCCAAGGCATGAAGGCCCTGATCCTCGACCTGCGCTACAATCCCGGCGGGTTGCTCGACGTGGCTATCCGGACGGTCAGCACGTTCGTGGCCGAGGGGGACGTGGTTTCGACCCGCGGTCGGCAGGAGCGGGCTAGCCATCTCCGCGTCGATGGTGATGCGCTGTATGCGGACCTGCCGTTGGTCGTCCTGGTCAACGAGGGCAGCGCCAGCGCCTCCGAGATCCTCGCCGGGGCCCTGCGCGACCATGACCGCGCCATGGTGCTGGGTGAGCGTACCTACGGCAAGGGCAGTGTGCAGCGCGTGCTGGGCCTGGCGCGTGACTCTGCCGCGCGGCTCAAGCTGACGACCGCCCTGTATTATCTGCCCAATGGCTGGACGCCCCACAAGAAAGAGCTGCACGCCAAAGAGTGGGGCATCGAACCCGACTGGGAGGTCGCGCTCACCCCCAAAGAGCGCCGCAAGATCCTCGAGCGCCAGCGGTCCGCCTTCATCATCAAGAGCACGGCAGACGAGCAGGCTGAGGAGCAGGCCGACGAACAGGCCCGCCAGCAGGAGCTCGAAACCCTCAAGGACGATGAAGAGGAGGACGAGGACGATTTCCGCCTCTTGAGCGACGAGGACGTGAAGCTGCTCCAGTCGGACCCCTACGAGGCCCCCGACGTGGACCCCCAACTCGAAACCGCGCTGTTGCACCTGCGGGTCAAGCTCGCCGGCAACCTGCCTTGGCCGCGCCGACTGGCCGCCCGCACCGGCAAGGTGCCCGAGCCGTAGCAGCCCGACGTACTCCGCGCAGCCGGGCGCTGTCCGGCCGTCTGTCCTACAGGACCGTCCCCCGTAGCACCGCGGTAGCGATGCTGAAGTAGATCACCAGCCCGCTGGCGTCCACCAGCGTGGCCACCAGCGGGGCCGACGCACTGGCCGGGTCGAAGCCGAATCTGCGCAGCACGAACGGCAACATCGACCCGGCTAGCGTGCCCCACAATGCCACGGCCAGAACGCTGCACGCAATCGTCGTCGCCAGCACCCAGTGATGCTCGCCGTCACTCTCGAACAGCCCTTGCCAGACTAGCGTGGTTGCCAGCGCGATGACGCCTAGAATCGCGCCCAGCGAGAGTCCCACGGTCAGCTCACGCCGCACCACCCGCCACCAATCACGCAAACGCAGCTCGTCGAGCGCCATGGCCCGCACGACCAGCGTGGCGGCCTGGGCACCCGAGTTCCCGCCGGTGCTGATGATCAGCGGAACGAATAGCACGACAATGACCGCCTTGGCAATTTGCTGTTCGAAGCGCTCCATGGCCTGGACCGTCAGAAAGCCCAGCAGCACCAGCGCGATCAGCCACCCGACCCGCTTCTTCAGCATTTCGTGCAGCGCCACTTGCAGGTAGGGGGCCTCCAGCGCCTCGGTGCCGCCGATCTTCTGCATGTCCTCGGTGGCTTCTTCC
>CAYFVS010000068.1:0-8936 GCA_964346565.1 uncultured candidatus Brocadiaceae bacterium
GCCGGCGATCCAGGCGATATGCGCGTCACCGAAACCACCGTCCACAAGATCAACGGCCAGCCCATCTACCTGTGGGCGCAGAAGCGCGACGGCACCTGGCACCGCGTCCCGGTGGAGGAGGGCTCGGACGAGCTGCGCGGAGTGGTGACCGGACGCGACGAGTTCGATTTCCGCTACAGGGCGCGACTGCCGCAGATGGACGGATCCGCCCGCATCTGGCTGCCCTTGGCGAGTTCAGACCGGTGGCAGACCGTCACCGTCCGGCACATCGTCGTGCCGTCTGACTACCGCGTGCTGACCGATCCCGACTACCGCAACAAAGTGCTGTTCATGCGCCTGGGGCCTGAGCACAGCGGCGAGTCCATCGAGGTGCTCTACCACGTGGTGCGCGTCGAGAAGGCCGCCTACGCTCCGGACGACGCGGACCCGATGGACCATCTGAAACCTGAGCGCCTGGTGCCGCTCAGTGAGACGTTCCGCAAAGAGGCCGAGGAAGTGACCGCCGGCATGGAGTCGGACCTGGTGCGCGCGCGAGCTCTCTACGACCGGGTCATCGAGCGCATGAGCTACATGAAGTACGGCGAAGGCTGGGGCCAGGGCAACGCCGTGTACGCCTGCGACGTCCGCACGGGCAACTGCACGGACTTCCACGCCTACTTCACGGCGCTCGCGCGCTCTATCGGCATCCCCGCGCGCTTTGCCATCGGGGCGTCCGTACCCTCATCGCGCAACGACGGCGGGGTGGACGGCTATCACTGCTGGGTGGAGTTCTACGCGGACGGCAAGTGGTGGCCGGTGGACATCAGCGAGGCGGACAAGTACTCCGCCCTCGCCACCTACTACTTCGGGCACCATCCGGCGAACCGGTTTGAGCTGAGCCGTGGGCGCGACCTGAGGCTCGAACCCGGTCCGCAGTCGGGGCCCATCAACTTCCTGGCTTACCCGGTGCTGGAGGTGGACGGCGAACCGGCCTCGGTCGAGGTGCAGTTCTCCTTCACCCGTCCGGGGGCCGCGGACTGACCTGGGAGGGCTGGGTGGCGCAGTGCCGGCCCCCGCCGATCCAGGTGAGCGGGGGGTCCGCTGCCACTCCGAGACAACCGACACACACGTGCCAGCGGTAGGGTTCCTGGCTCACAGCTTCGCGCCCGCTGACCTCACGGGCCGTCCGCCAGGCGGGACTTGGTGTAGGGGATGAGGCCGCCGGCCTGGATTATGGCCTGCAGGTCGCCGGTGAACGGGGCAAACTCGTAAGTCGCCTCCCTGGTGTGGTTTACGACGCGGCCAGCTTCGAGGTCCACCACCAGCTCGTCGCCAGTCTGGGCATCCTCGGCCGCCCGTGGGCACTCGACGATGGGCAGGCCGATGTTGATGGCGTTGCGGAAGAAGATGCGCGCGAACGAACTGGCCACCACGCAGGACACGCCGAAGGCCCGAATGGCCAGCGGCGCGTGCTCGCGGGATGAGCCGCAGCCGAAGTTCCTCCCGCCCACGATGATGTCCCCCGGCCGCGCCTTGTCGGGGAAGTCCGGGTCGAGCCCCTCCATGCAGTGCGCGGCCAGTTCCTGCTCATCGGTGACGTTCAGGTAGCGGGCGGGGATGATCTCGTCGGTGTTCACGTCGTCGCCGAACTTCCAGCACTTGCCCTTCATGTCTCACTCCGTTGGCGCGGCGCGCTGGCTGTCCATGTGCTGACGGGTCTGGTGGACGAATGCCTCCAGCAGCGTCTCCTCGGTGGTGCTTTCGGCGCCGTCGAAGGCCATTTTCAGGACCGGCATACCGTCGTGCTCCCGGCGGAAACGCTCGAGCAGCCCGTTGACAAGCGCCCCCGGCATGCAACCGAAGGGGGCCACGTTCACCACGCCGTTCAGCCCGTGGCGAGCGTATTCGACCGCCCGGCCCATGCTCAGGATCGCCTCCCCCTTCACGGAGGGGTCCAGGTAGCGGGAACCAAGCTCGATCACCTCGGCGGCCGGCGCCTCCCGGGGCAGCCGCTCGATGGCGTCCCCGAGCACGCGGGCGGCCTTGCCCTCGTCCCACCGGGCGACCAGCTCGATGAGCCACTCCCTCAGCAGGCCGAACCACTGCCCCCGGCGCTTGCACAGGTCGCGCCGTTCGTGGGCGATGTAGTTCATCCACTCCTGCAGGGTGGGCAGGACGACCTGGGCGCCGAGCGCCTCCAGGCGGCGCACCAGGAAGTTGTTGGCGAACTCGTTGCTGCGCACGTAGATTTCCCCCACCACGCCGATCAGGGGCCGGCTGTCGGTGCCGTCGGTGGGGATGGCCTCGAAACGGCGCCGGATCCGGCGGGCCGTGGCGTAGCAGTCGCCCTCCCGCTCGCCCACTTCGACAAGCTCCCGAAGCGACTCCCGGTAAACGCGGTCCGTCTGGCCCTGGTTGACCTCGTAGGGCCGCCTCTCGCGGGCCATCTTCTGCATGTAGTCCACGATGACCAGCAGGTCCCAGCATGAGCGGTAGAACCCCGGGCCGAAGCTGCCCACCTGATCGCTGAACTGGTGTGTCTGGTCCAGCACGACCATGGGCACTTCCTCGTAGCCCAGCTCGTCCAGCACCATGCGGTGGAACTTATGGTACTGCCCGAACCGGCAGGGGCCGTTCGCCTGGGCCATGAAGAAGGCGGCCCGTTCGGGGTCGAAGTCCGGCTCCCCGGTCTTTTTCACGATGTCGCCGGTGGTGAGGATGCAGGGGTAGCACTCCCGCCCCGTGGTGAACTGCCGGCCGAGTTCGAGGCTCTGCTGATCGGAGACCGGCAGGGCCTCCGCGTCAATGCCGTTCGCCCGCAGGACGGCGGCCATCATCCGGCCGTGGTCGTCCATGTGAGGGATGTAGATCTTCAGGTCGCGCGATCTCTGGCGCAGGTCGAAGAACAGGTCTTCCCCCCGCGCCCTGCCCCGCTCGGCAGGCTGGATGCTGCGGAAACTGTCAATGAACGCCTCACAGCGGGTAATGGCGCCCACGTCGGCGCTGTGCTGGTCCACCTCGATGGTCAGGTAGGGCTCGCCCAGGAGGCGGTCGAAGAACTTCTCGATGAACGAGTCCGGCCCGCAGCGGAAGTTCGTGATGTAGAGGGCGTGCAGGTTCGGCCGCCCGGACACGAACCGGGCACCGGCCAGTATCCGCTGTCCGTACTTCCAGTACATGTGGGGGAACTCCTCCGCCAGCTCCTCCAGCTCAAGCGGCAGAAAGCCCAGCGGGATGGCCATCACGCCCAGGTCGCGCAGTTTGTCCGGGATGGCCAGGTTCATGCCCGAATCACAGCCGTTGTAGGGCCGGCTGAACACGACCACGGCCGGCTCGTCTTCCGGCAGCTTCGCCAGGACCTCTCGCCCGCGTTGCTCCAGGGCCGAGCGGAACTGATCCAGCGCGTCCCATGCTCGCTCGATGGCCGGCCCCACCCGGCGAACCGGCGCCCCGAGCTGCCGGGCCATCCGGCGCAGTTCGTTCTCCACGGCCGCCCGGCCGCGCTCGAAGTGGAAGATGGGGACCAGCAACTCCGGCCCCTCGGCCGGCAGCTCGATGGCCGACTCCACCAGGTAGGGCAGCCCCTGGGCCAGCGGACAGGCGTAGGAGTGCACCACTCCGTCCGCCTCGTGCTCCAGGTTCACCACGCTGGGCAGGAAGACGTAGTCCACGTCCCGCTCCAGAAGGTCCAGCACGTGCCCATGGCTGACCACGATGGGGAAGCACGCCTCGGTGTTCATCACGTCGCTGCCAGCCTGGATGACGGACCGGTTGGTCGGCTGGGACAGCTCAACCCGGCAGCCTATCTCGGTCAGGAACGCCTTCCAGAACGGGTACAGGTCGAAATACGTCATCGCGCGGGGCACGCCCACCGTCACTCCGATGGGCTGCTCGGGCGCGTCCCTGTCGTAGGCGCCGAGCAGCATCTGCTCCCGTTCGGCGAACAGCCGCGGCAGGTGGCGGCCCTTCTTGCGCTTCTTGTCCTCGAACCGGCCGCACCGGCTGCCGTAGTGCAGGGGCTCCAGCCCCTGGATGGAGACCTTGTGGATCTCGCATTGGTTCGAGCAGCCCGTGCACTCGAAGGTCTCCTGTTCGTAGCCAACGTCGCGCAGGTCAAAGCCCCGGAAGCCCGACTCGCCGTCGGAATGCTCGTGGGCGATGATGGCCGCCCCGATGGCCCCCATGATGTCATGATGGGGCGGGACGATGACCTCCTTGCCGGTCACCGCCTCGAAGGCCGCCTTCACGCCCCGGTTGAAGGCCACCCCGCCCTGGAAGAAGATCACATCCCCCACGCGCCGGTCCTCGACCACGCGGTTCAGGTAGTTGTAGACGATGCTGTAGCAGAGCCCTCCGACCAGGTCACTGCGGGGCACGCCGCGCTGCTGGTGGTAGTTCAGGTCGCTCTCCATGAACACGGTACAGCGCTCGCCGAGCTGGCACGGCTCATGGGTGGACAGGGCCTCCGCGCCGAACTCCTGCTGGATGCGCAACCCCAGGCGCTCGGCCTGCTCCTCCAGGAACGAGCCGGTCCCCGCCGCGCAGACCTTGTTCATGGCGAAGTCCACCACCGCGCCGCCTTCCAGGGATATGTACTTGGCATCCTGGCCGCCGATCTCGAAGATGGTGTCCACGCGGGGGGCGGCCTCGATGGCGCCGCGGGCGTGGGTGGTGATCTCGTTCTTGATGACATCGGCGCCGACGAACGCACCGGTCAGGTAGCGGCCGCTGCCGGTTGTGGCGCAGCCTCGGACGCGCACCCGGTCGCCGATCTTCGATCCCACCTCGTAGAGGGCCTTCTTGACCGCTTCCAGCGGCCGGCCCTCCGTCATCAGGTAGCAGCGCCCCAGCACGTTGTAGCACTCGTCCAGCACGACCACGTTGGTGCTGATGGAGCCCACGTCAACGCCCACGTAGGCGTCCACGGCCTCTGTCCCTTCTGAGAGGGGGTGAACGGAGACGTCAATGGGGTAGTCGTCCGCTTCCAGGGGGGGCAGCCTGTCGGCCTCGGCGTGGGGCTGCCCCACGTACTCGCACAGAGGGTCGAGGCCCCCGAAGGCGCAGTCCTCTCCCTTCCCCATCGTGTGGAGCACGGCCCCGACGGCGCCCATGCAGCCGAACAGCTCGGGGATGATCAGCCCGTCCTGGGCCAGCCCAAGCACGTCGCGGAAGGCGCGGACCATGCCCACGTTCGCCGCCACCCCGCCCTGCAGCGCGACGGGCGGGGCGAACTCCTTGCCCATGCCGACGCTGCTGCGGAAGTTGCGCGCCATGGCGTAGCAGAGCCCGGCCACGATGTCGTAGTCCGGCGTGCCCTGCTGCTGCAGGTGTATCATGTCGCTCTTGGCGAACACCGAGCAGCGGCCGGCCACGCGGGGTGGGTTCTCGCTCTGGAGCGCCATGCGGCTGAACTCCTCGATGCTGACCTTCAGCCGGCTTGCCTGCTGATCCAGGAAGGACCCGGTGCCGGCGGCGCAGAGGGCGTTCATGCTGAAGTCGCGCACCCGGACGCGCCCCCGCTCGTCTCGCCCGAGCTGAACCAGCTTCGACTCCGTGCCCCCTACCTCGATGATGGTCCGCACCTCGGGGTGGAAGTGAGCTGTGGCCCGGCTGTGGGCAACGATTTCGTTGACGAAGGGCACTCCGAGCAGTTCGGCGACCACCTTCGCCCCGCTGCCGGTCACACAGAGCCGTTCGGCCTCCGGCCACCCTTCCAGCAGTTGCTGGAGCTGCTCGAGGGCCACCGCGTGGGGGCGACCGAAGATCCGCACGTATCGGGAGTCCAGGACCCGGCCGTTCTCGTCCATGACGACCAGGTCAGCACTGATGGAGCCCACATCGAGTCCGATGCGAAGCGACATCGGTGTCGCTCCCCTGTTCCTGTCCTCTCTGTGCCCCCGGCTCAGCCCTCGGCGGCGGCCGGCGCCGGCGCCTGGCGGGCCACTTCGGCCGGGTGCGTGATGCGCCCCGTCACGGCGCTGGCCGCCGCCACGGCCGGGCCGCACAGGTAGACTTCGCTGTCCGCGTGTCCCATCCGCGTCCGGAAGTTCCGGTTCGTCGTAGCCAGAGCCCGCTCCCCGGCGGCCAGCACGCCCATATGCCCGCCCAGGCAGGGGCCGCATGTCGGCGTGCTGACGGCCGCCTCCGCCTCGATGAACACGTCCAGCAGCCCTTCCGCCATCGCCTGGCGGTAGATCTGCTGCGTGGCCGGCAGCACGATCAGCCGCACCGCCGGCGCCACTTTGCGCCCCCGCAGCACGTGCGCCGCTGTCCGCAGGTCGCTGATCCGCCCGTTCGTGCACGAGCCGATCACGACCTGATCAATGCTCACGTCTGCGAGGTCCTCGACCGGCCCGACGTTGGAAGGCAGGAACGGCGCCGCCACCTGCGGGCTCAGGTCGCTGACGTCCCACTCGTAGGTGGTGCAGTAGTCCGCGTCCTCGTCGCTGCCGTAGTAGCGCACCTCCCGCTGCACCCGCCCCTCGCAGTAGCTCCGGGTGATGTCGTCCGGCGGCACGATGCCGCTCATGCCGCCCGCCTCGATGGCCATGTTGCACATGGTCAGGCGATCGTCCATGGGCAGAGCTTCGATCACCGGACCTGTCAGCTCCATCGCCTTGTAGAGCGCCCCGTCGACGCCGATACGGCCGATGGTGTACAGAATCAGGTCCTTGCCGCCGACCCACTCGCGACGTCGCCCCTCGTAGACGAACCTGATGGACTCCGGCACGCGGAGCCATACCTCGCCCGTGGCGAAGCAGGCCGCCAGGTCCGTGCTGCCCACGCCGGTGGAGAAGGCGCCCAGCGCGCCGTAGGTGCAGGTGTGGCTGTCGGCCCCCACCACCAGGTCGCCCGGGCCCACCAGCCCCTGCTCGGGCAACAGCGCATGCTCGATCCCCACCCGGCCGACCTCATAGTAATGCTCGATGTCGTGCTCGCGCGCGAAGCGGCGCATCTCCCTGCACAGGGTGGCGGTCTTGATGTCCTTGCTGGGGGTGAAGTGGTCGGGCACCAGGGTGATGCGCGCCGGATCGAACACGGTTCCGAAGCCGGCCTTCTCGAACTGCTCGATGGCGATCGGCGCGGTGATGTCATTGCCCAGGCACAGGTCCACCTTCGCGGTGATGAAGCAGCCCGGCCGGACTTCGTCCTCGCAATGGGCCGCCAGTATCTTCTCGGTGATCGTCGTGCCCATCCGCATCCTCCGCCCGCTAATCCCGGCGGGTGAACATCGCAAGCAGCAGTATGAACCGCAACAGCATCATGATGGCCATGAACGCAGCAGCCATGTAGGTCAGGGCGGCCGCGTCGAGCACCTTCTTGACGTGCTTCCGCTCCTCGGGGCGAATCTGCCCGGAGCCCACCAGTGCCGCCAGGGCGCGCTTGCTGGCGTTCAGCTCCACCGGCAGCGTCATGACGGTGAACGCCGTCGCGCCGGCGAACAGGAAGATGCCCGCCTTCGCTATGGTCATGCCCAGCGCCGATTCGCCGCCTGCGAACGCCAGCATCACGATGCCGATCACGGCCAGGATGGGTCCCAGGTTGCTGCCGAAGGCGGCAACCGGCCAGATGCCCTGGCGCAGCTTCAGCGGCGCGTAGCCGCGGGCGTCCTGCAGCGCGTGCCCCGCCTCGTGGGCGGCCACCCCGAGCGCCGCCAAACTGGAAGAGCCGTAGACGCCCTCGCTCAGGCGCAGCTCACGCGAGCGCGGGTCGTAGTGGTCGCTCAGCATGCCACGGGTGAGGGTGATGTCCACGTCGCTCACGTTGCCCTCACGCAGTATACGCCGGGCGGCTTCCGCCCCGGTCGCGCCGGAGGAGGAGCGAACTTGGGAGTACTCGCTGAAAGTGCTCTTCACCTTCGCCGTGGCGTAGAACGCCAGCACCATCGGCGGAATCAGCAGCAGGAATGTGGGGTCCAGGAAGTACATCTTCATTCTCTCCTATGGCTCCGGGCGGCCGCCGCCTCTGGCAGAACAGCCGCAACGTGGCCGCTGATTGAGTGATCCGACGGGCCCCCCTGTCGGGACTTCCCATTATAGCACAGCCCTCCGCCGATTCAACGCTGCCGCAGTCCCGCTCTGCCCACGCCCGCCCTGGCCGGCGAGCCTCGGCTTCCGGGCCTCGTCTCTATGAACAGTGTTCATTAACGAACGCGTTCCCGGGGCTCAAGCATCGCTGAGCGCGCCGTCCAGGATGAGTCGCTTCGCCTCTGCCGCCACGGCGGCGAATCTGTCCGACCCGGTCTTGCGGAAGTAGAACACCACGCCGACCAACATGCTCCAGATGGCGTCCACCGTCGTCTCGTGGCCGCCCTTGTACCCGGCCTGGCGAAGCATCTGGGCGGCCAATGCTTTGCAGGCGGCCTCGCGGGCCCGAAGCCGCCTGACTTGCTCGGCGTCCAGGCTCCCTGCGGCACCCTCTCTGCTCTCCCGCTGGAGGACGAAAAAGATGACATCGAAGTACTCCGGGAAGTCCCGCGCGAAGCCCAGGAATGCGTCTATGAGCGCCTCTCCACGCTTGCGGGTGCCAGCCTCGCGGTTCAGCTCGGTCCCCAGCCGCTCGATCAGCAGATCGTAGCCCTCCAGCAGCAACTCCGCATACAGCGCGCTCTTCCCGGGGAAGTACAGGTAGAGCGTCCCCGCGGCCAGGCCGGCCTCCCGGGCAATCGCCGGCATGGTCGTCCCCCGGTAGCCATGCTTCCAGAACAGGCGCCGCGCGGCGCCCATGATCTGCCCGCGCCGCTGCTGCTTGTCTGCTGCACGCTGTTCGGCAACGCTCACACCCGAACTCCCGGGACCGAGTCGTGTTCTGAATGGCGTTCATTATACCGGCAAACCCCCCGTTGTCAAGGGGGTTTCCCCCGCCGTTGCGCATGTTCAAACCCCACCGGTCATGCTCTCAATCTCGTCCTCCCCGGCGTAGAAGACCGGCAGGTCGAAGGTCGCCCGGAAGGACAA
>CAYFVS010000069.1:0-4750 GCA_964346565.1 uncultured candidatus Brocadiaceae bacterium
CGCTCTCGTTGATGTCGCCCGAGAAGGTTCCGTAGACGGTGGCGTCGGCAACGGGGTCAACGCCGCAGGTGTCCACGACCCAGACCTCGGCCACACCCATCTTCTCGTGCTTCTGGCCCTTGTCCCCGCGCGACATGGTGGAGACGACGATCGAGTCCACGTGCACCGTGGTGCCCGAACAGCCGCTCGGCGTGGTAGCCGACGCTTCGTTGGAGTAGCCGGAGGCGTTGTCCTGGTCGTCCACGGCCGTGACCACGTAGTACTGGGTGGTCTCCGCGAGGAGATGAACACTGGCATAGGAGCTCGACGCTGACGAGCCGATCAGGTCGTAGGGCCCGCCCGCCGAGAGGCTGTGGTAGACGTCGTAGTGGTGCAAGTCAGGCTCGGCATTGTCATCCCAGTCCAGGTCAACCTTGCTGGAGCTGACGGCCGTGGCGGTCAGGTTCGTCGGGGCCGCCGGGGCCGTTGTGTCAAGGATGTCACCGTAGGCCGAGCCCTTCCCACGGATGCCAAAGACGCACTTGCCGAACTGGTTGGGGTCACCTGTGGCGGTGTAGGAGGTGGTGTAGATTCCCAATGGGGCGCCGTTGGCGATCAAGGACCAGGTGGCGGCCTCGTCGGTCGAGCGCCAGACGCCCTGCACGCCGTCCAGCTCCCCGTAGTAGTATATGGCGGGGTAGCTGGCTCCGTCGGCGGCCTTGCCGAAGCCGACGCTCTGGGCGTAGTCGGTGCCGGTCACGTGCGCCCAGGTGGCGCCGTAATCGGTCGAGCGGTAGAGGCCGTGCGTGGTGTCGTCACCGACGATGCTGCCGCACCACCAGACGTGGCCGGCATGGCCGGGCGTCGCCTCTATGTCCCCCATGACGGTTGGGTACAGGCAATTGGGGTCGGTGTAGGAGTTGGTGTGCACGTGGGTCCAGTTGGCCCCGCCGTCGGTGGTCCGCCAGATGCCGCCGTTGGCGTCGTCGGACCAGTTGTAGACGTAGAAGGTGCCTCCGTCCACCCTGTCGGCCGCCAGGCCGCCGTCGCCGGGACCCCAGCCGGTCACGAACGCCGTGCCGAAGCTCTGGCTGCTCCAGGAGCCGCCGCCGTTCGTGGTGATATACGCCTTGTTCTGGGACCCGTCGTAGGCCACCATGTTGTTCGGATCGGTGGCCGAGACGGCCAGGCCGGTTGGCGTGTCGCCGTTGGCGGCCGGTTTGCCGGCGAACTCCGTCCACGTTTCCCCGCCGTCGTTGGAGTAGCTGCTGTAGTCGTCCTGCGCGTGCGTCTGAATGCAGGCGACGAACGTAGGCTGGTTGTAGCAGAAGTCCATGCCCCAGCCGTTGAGGAACACCTCGGGGGTGACCCGCGCGGCCGTGTAGGCGTTGGGATCTTCGTGATGGAACACGCCCAGGTCCATGCCGCCTGAGAGCGCCTTCCCGCCCGGCGGCCAGATCACGGTCTCGCTGCACAGATCCTCCAGCCCGTGACTGATGGACTGCCAGTGGATTATCCCCTGGTCACCGACGTTGTCGGCGCGCCAGCAGCCAAAGCCCTCGGAGTACCAGAGCCGGTTCGGCACAAACGGGTCGAAGACGATCTGCCCGTGGCTCATCCACTGGGTCGGGTGGAAGTATGCCTGCTGCCAGGTTATGTCGGAACTGGTCTTCCGGCTCAGGCCCGTCCAGTTGGCACCCCCGTCCCACGACAGCTTGCCGGCCCCCAGGCCGCCATGCGTGCCAATGGCATACAGATGATTGGCATCGTTCGGATCGACGGCAATGTCAGCACCATCGCTGTTGATATCGGTCCAACTACCGCCCGAGTACTTGTCGATGGTACCGTCGGCCGTGAAGAGCGTGCCGTCGGGGCCGACCTCCATGTCGTTGACGCTGTTCGAGCCGCCGATGCTCTGCCAGGAGGCGCCGGCGTCGAAACTGGCGTGCACGCCGCTTCCGAACACCGAGGCGTATATGGTGTTGGTTCGACCGCCCGTGGTGCCGGAGTTCGGGTCGAAGTCCACGTTCCCGACGCCGCCCTCGCCGCCGACGGGCACGCCGGTCACCTGGCTCCAGGTGGCCGCGCCGTCGTAGCTGACCCAGAGTCCGTCCTGCTGGGTGCCGACGTAGACTATGTTGGCGTCGGCCGGATCCACGGCCAGGTGCGGGCCGGCAGTCCGCTCCTCGTCGTTGGCGCTGATGTGGACGTTCAGGTCGCCGGGCAGCGTCCAGGTATCGCCCCTGTTGGTGCTCCTGTACACCTGGCCGTTGTATGGCGAGAGCTTGTCGGGGCATCCGGCGAACATGTAGGCGACGTCAGGATCGCTCGGAGCGCCGACGATGCTCAGCACGCCCGGATACGAAGTGCCGCAGCATTCGGTCCCGAAGTAGCCGCTCACCGGCTCCGGCATGCTGTCAGCAGTCACAAGCTGAACCCACTCGCTGGTGACCGGATCCCAGCGGGAGCATCCGCCCACGTCGGTCTTCGAGTAGACCAGGTTCTGCTCGGTCGGGTGAATCCAGCAGTCGGTCTCCCAGCCGGCGCCGCCTATCTTGAGCGGCCGCCAGATGTAGTCGGCGGTAAGATCAGTGTAGCCGAGGGCGGGTGCCTGCCAGCCGGCAAGCGCGGCTACGACAGCAACCAGAAGGACGATCCACACTCTTCTCACGCACCGTACATGCATCGCACTACTCCTCACACAAATCCATTGGCAACCTTGCGCAGGTCGCCACTGCTCTCGCGCACTGAGCCGCCGCTGGCAGCACATGCGCGCGTGCAGCCCTGGAAGGACCGTCACCATGTTACGGCTCGCCGCAAACGGGTCTCAACGCACGGCATCACCTCCCCTCTCGTGGCCGCCGTTGCAGCTTACTGCCCGGAACACCGCCATTATTACAACGCCGCAACCCGCAGTTCGATGCACTGCTCACGACGCGGCTATCCGCTCCTGTGGCTCATGGCGTGGGCCGCCCGCGCCCTGAGGGACGCAACCCCGCTGGCCACGAACATAGCCTACGCGGCCAGTTGCAGCAACCACGCTCAGTTCCTGGAGCTGCCCGAACAACATCCGCCTCCACCCCACCGATCATCGGCAGGCTTTGCACCGAGCGCACCACGCACGCCCGTTGCCCCGCCGGCGAGTGGCAAGGCCGCCTGGAGGGTCCCCGGGAAACCTCGCTGGTGACCGGGCCTCGGTTCCTGCCCAAGCGCGCCAGTCGGCCCTGCGACCGATGGGCGGTGCCAGCGGCCCGGTCCGTCCCGCGTGCGCGGGAGGACCGGGGCCGCCGCATCTGTCTTCCCATGTCATACGCTCAGCAACCGACCGCTGTCCGTTGCTGTAGCATGTCTTCACTTTCGATGACACTGCGCACCTACTGCGTGGTGCCTTTGACGGTGAGGTCGTCGCCGTCTCCCTCACCCATTCCCACGGCCTCGTAGCCGTCCGCGTTCACGCCGTAGACGTAGAGGCGGAACTCGACCGCACCGGTCAGGTTGTCGTGGCCAGTCAGATCAACCGTCTGAACGGTGTTGTTGACGTTGCCGTGGTAGTCGAAGCTACCCAGCTCCTGACCTTCGGCGAACCCGTTGACGCTCGAGTAGAGCACGAACGTCCGGGTGCGGTTCTGGCTCACCGGGCGGATGTCCACACTGCTCAGCGACATGGACTTGCCCGATTCCGGGGTGATGGTCCAGGTGAAGTAATCGTCGCCGGCCAGCACCTCCGAGAGGGTTTCGGCATAACCTCTGGCCGTCAGGCCGTTGCCGCAGTAGTTCATTGCGGTCAGGCCCGGCCCCACCTCGGCGACCCCGCTGGGCGAGGTGCTCGAGATGTCGGCATCAATGGTCTCGGCGGTAGAGGAAGAGGACCCTCCCTCGCCGGCGAAGTCCCACGACAGCAGAATGCCGGGCGGGCCGCCGCCGGCCTGGGTGGTCGCGCAGTCCTGGTTGGAGTCCGCGCTCTCGTTGGCCGACGTGTCCACCGCCGCCACCGTGTAGCAGTACTGCGTCTCGGGCGAAAGCCCGGTGTCGCTGTAGCTGCTTGTGGCGACGCCCGTGGCGATCTGCACGGTGTCCCGATAGACGTTGTAGCTGTCCAGGTCGGGCTCGCCGTTGTCGTCCCAGTCCAGGTCTATCTGGCTGGAACTGACGGCCGTGGCCGCAAGCCCCGTCGGCGCGGCCGGCGGCGTGGTGTCCCCGCCCGTCTCGACGAACTCGATCCAGTTGGTGTTGAAGTTGTCGCCGGTCAGGTCGAGGCGCGGTATCTTGCCGTTGCCGCCGGACACGGAGACATCGCTGATGGTCACCGTCTGGTACGTCTGGTAGGCGCCCGTGTTCGGCACGTTGATGGTGCCGAGCGAGACCCCGTCCAGGCTCACGGCGATCGTATTGCCGTCCACCGTCGAGGCGACGCGCGCCTCCATGTCGTAGGTCCCGCCGGTGACGTTGACCGTGTACTCGAGCCACTCACCCGGCTGAACCCAGCCGACGTTGTAGGCGCCACCGGCCGAGTCGCCGGTAGCCTCGATGTCCACGCCGTCGGTGCGGTAGGCGCCGCCGTCGTTGGTCGTGTCGCTGTCGTGGTAGGCGACACCTTCGCCGCCGAGGTCGTAGTCCTCCGCCTCGATCAAGCCAGGTATGCTGCCCGGCGTGCCGCCGTAGGGCGACTGGCCGCCGGGAGCCTGGGTCGTGGCGCAGTCCTGGGCGGACTCCGCAGACTCGTTGGCCGACGTGTCCACCGCCGTCACCGTGTAGCAGTACTGCGTCGAGG
>CAYFVS010000070.1:0-3110 GCA_964346565.1 uncultured candidatus Brocadiaceae bacterium
CTGGCAGCACTGTCTAACACCCCTCGGTTCTCGTGTCAATCGAGGTCACGGTCGCTATACGGAGCGTGCTCCGAGTACCGCCCCGTCGGCCTGGAGGCGCAGTGGCAGCGGCCCACCCCCGGCCACCGCGACATCAAAGCGCCCCAGTACGGCGGTATCCCTCGCTGGCTCGCGTATCGTCTCCGTCATGACTCCTCCGCTCAAGAGCCGCAAGGCGGGCATAGCTGACCACAACGCCACAACGACCACAACGGACGGCGGGTGAAGACCCTCACGGCAGGAAGCCGTCCGGGTCGGCGAGCTTCTCGGGCAGGTAGCGCTCGATGACGAAGTTCAGGCTGTGCTTGGCGAATGCCTGCTGCTCGACGCGCGCGCCCATCTTCAGCATCTTCTTGATGGCCCGCTGCCAGGGCTTGTGATGCTGGAAGAACGGGTCGTTGCGGATCAAATCCCTGGCGCGCTTGACGTCCGTCTCGCTCAACGGATGGGTGGGCAGGTCGTAGGTCTCGATGTCCTTCGGCGTGACCCCCAGGAAGCGCGCGTCCGGCACGCAGAAGAACTCGTTGATGTGCGCGGCGTTGCCGCTGCCGACCTTCAGGGTGCGATAGATGTTGCCGTAGCCGTAGGGGTCGCCGTCCACGAAGGCGTAGACGGGCATGCCGTTCTGCTCGCTGAGGCGGCGTACGAACCGCCGGCAGGCGCGGGTGGGCACCCCGCCCAGTGAGACCAGGATGCAGTTGGCCTCGCGCCAGAAGGCGTGGTTGTTGAGCCGCTGGAACATGCCCGCCGTCTCGATGGCCAGCACGAACTCCGCGTCGGTCTCGAACTGCAACTCCTCGACGCTGATGGGCACCGAGTAGGCACCGCTGCCGAAACGGGTGCAGTCTATCTTGATCTTCTTCCCCGTGGTCCGGTCGCGGTCAATGACGACGAGCTCCCCGGCCACCTCGCCGCCCTTCTCCTCGGGGATGAACCCGAGCTGCTCCCGGTTGACCGCGAACAGCGCCTCGATGTCCTCCATGACCGTGTCGGACTCGGACTGCTCGTCGAAGCGGGCCTCCGCCCAGTTCTTCGAGACGTAGTACGCCTCGCGCTTGGTGACCTCTTCCTCGGTGTCGATGGCCTCCTTCGAGAGCGCCATCATGCGCAGCGCCTGGGCGAAGGTCTTCACCGTGTTGTAGGTGAGGGTGCGCGTGATGCGGCCGGACTTCAGCTTGAAGTACCCATCGTCGGTGTCGTAGGTGACGTTGCTCAGGGAGCGCCTGGGGAACTTCAGCGAGGGCCTTTTGCCCTTGCCGATGCGGTCCTTTATGTCGCCCGCACAGGTGAGAATCGCTTCGCGCGCCTTGCCGTTATCGGACATGGTGTTCGGCTCCGTTCGTGGTCGGTTGGGGTGTCGGTGCCTCCATACAAGCATAGTCACGGCGCCGTCCCGAAATCAAGCAAGCCCGGCGGCGGGTTGTCGGGCGGCGGGCGGTGGGGTATAAAGCTGCCTTTCGGCGGGAGCGGAGCGCCTGCGGGAGAAACGACGTGGCCGAGAGCATCATCGAGCCACAAATGGGCCGGATGACGCACCGGGAGCGGTTCCGCCGCACGATGCACTTCCAGACGGTGGACCGCGTGCCGCACTGGGAGTTCGGCTACCTGGACGCGACCATCGGGCGCTGGCACGCGGAGGGCATGCCCGAGCGCTACGACGACATACCCTCGGTGGAGGCCCACTTCGGAGTGGACCCGACACGGCACGTGCCGTTCCGCGACGGGCTGATTCCGCCGTTCGAGGGCAAGTGGGAGGTGCTCGAAGAACGCGAGGACAGGCGCATCGTCCGGCAGCCGGACGGGGCCGTGCTGGAGGAGAAGACCGCCGGCGTCGAGACCATCCCCCACTACATCAAGTTCCCCATCGAGGGGCGGGACGACTGGGAGCGGTTCAAAGAACGGCTGGACCCGGACGACCATCGCCGGTTCGAGACCGACTACGAGGCGCTCGGACGGGAGCTGCTGCGGACAGAGGTGCCCGTGGGCATCGGCCTGGGCAGCTACTTCGGCATCCCGCGCAACTGGATCGGGTTCGAACACATCTCGGTGATGCTCTATGATGACCGGGAGTTGGTGGAGGAGATCATCGAGACGCTCGCGCAGGTCTACTATCGCCAGATCGAGGCGGCCTGCCGGCACGTCGAGGTGGATTTCGCGGCCGGCTGGGAGGACATCTGCTTCCGCAGCGGGCCGATGCTCAGCCCGCAGATGTTCCGCGAGATCGTCGGCCCCCGGCTCAAGCGCGTCTGCGACCTGCTGCGGGAGCACGGCTGCACGGTCATCTGGACCGACTGCGACGGGGACGTGACGCAGCTGGTGCCGGTGTGGCTGGAGTGCGGGGTGAATTGCATGTTCCCACTGGAGGTGCACCCGGGCAGCGATCCGGTCAAGTTCCGCAGGATGTGGGGCCACGACATCCTGCTGCGGGGCGGCATCAATAAGCACCTGCTTGCCGAGGGCAAGCAGGCTATACTGGACGAGTTAAAGCGCGTCGAGCCCGTCCTCGAAGATGGAGGCTTCATCCCCCACGGCGACCACCGCATCCCTGAGACGGTCTCGCTGGAGAACTACCGCTACTACACGCGCAACAAGCTGGCGATGCTGGGCTGGCGGGACGATGAAGTGGCGCAGGTCGAGGGACTCAGGTAGCGGCGCGAGGAAAGGCATCCGGAACACGAGATGGCAGAGCAGGCCGAGAAGGTGATCATCAGGTGTCCGCGTTGCGGGCAGCGGGTGAGGGTGCCCGTGCTGCCCGGCCGGCGGCTTGTGGTCAAGTGCCCGCGCGGCTGCCCGGACTTCATCTTCGATCCGACGATGCAGACCGGCCAGGACGGCGCGGGCGCGGTCCTGCGGGTGCTCTCGCTTCAGTCGGGCAGCAACGGCAACTGCATCTACGTCGAGGGTGGCGGCGCGCGGCTGCTGTTTGACGCGGGGGTAAGCTGCACCGTGGTTCGGAAACGGCTGCGGGCGCACGGACGCGAGCTGGGGGGGGTGGACGCCGTGGTGTTGGAGAGCAACTACGACCCGGACATGCTCGAGCGGGGGCGGTATCCGCGGTTCCTCAAGGAGCG
>CAYFVS010000071.1:0-2094 GCA_964346565.1 uncultured candidatus Brocadiaceae bacterium
CAGGAGACGGCGATGCAGATGTGGGACATGACGGAGATGCTGCGCAACCGCACGGGGGCGCAGACGGTCCTGCGGATCGTAATCCCCGGCATCGGCGTGTACCAGTGCCAAGACGGCGAGGTGTACGGGTTCGTGGGCACGCCCGGCGGGGCTCCGTGGTCGGACCTGCTGCAGTGGATGATCGACGAAGGCGCGGCCGAGGACTTGACGGAGGAGCCGTACCACGACTTCTGTGTGAACCTGAACATGCCGTTCCTGACGGGGCTCATGCGGAACCCGGCGTCGATTGCGGACAACATCCAGTTGATGGGGCACGTAGATCAGGTGCTGCGTCGGTTCGTCGGCGGCAAGGGGAAGTGGGAGATGTACGAGGGGGCGCAGCGCCGGCGGCTGCTATTCGGCATCGTGAGCACGCCGGAGGATCTGGCGAAGAACCCGCAGCTACAGCACAGGCAGTGGCTGACGCCGGTGGAGCATCCGGACCTCAGTGACACGCTGCAGTATCCGGGACCACCGTACCGGCTGTCGGAGACGCCCTGGGCCATCCGAGTGCGGCCGCCGCTGCCGGGCGAGCACAACACCGAGATATATTTGGGCGAACTGGGCGTGAAAGAGAGTGAGATGGAGCGCCTGAGCGTAGCGGGGGTGATCTAGCGGCAGGAGCGCGAGGACAGAGTGACAGTGGGAAAGGGAGAGACATGAGCGGGACAAAGATGCCACTGGAGGGGGTCAAGGTCGCGGACTTCTCGTGGTTCGGGGCCGGGCCCATCTGCGCCGAGCACCTGGCCAGCTATGGGGCAACGGTGGTGCGTGTAGAGTCGGAGAGCCGTGTTGACGCCCTGCGCACCATTCAGCCTTTCGCGAAGGACAAGACCGGGTACAACGTCAGCGGCTACTTCAATAATTTCAACGCTGGGAAGCTAGACCTGACCCTCAACCTGAACACGGAGAAGGGCCGGGAGGTGGCGCAGCGGCTGGTCGCCTGGGCGGACGTCTTCCTCACCAACTTCACGCCGCGGGTGGTGGAGCGCTGGGGCCTCAGCTACGAAAAGGTGTCCGCCACGAATCCGGGGATCATCGCTGCGTATCAACCAATGCAGGGTTTCGACGGGCCGCACAGGGACTTCCTGGGATTTGGCGCGGTGTTGACCCCGATCACGGGGTACAACCACCTTACCGGGTTCCCCAACCGACTGCCCACGGGCCTGGGCACGAACTACCCGGACTATGTGATCAACCCGGGGCACACTATGGTGGCGATCCTGGCGGCGCTGCGCTACCGTCGCAGGACAGGCAAGGGCCAGCGCATAGAGTGCGCTCAGATGGAGTCCTCCGTGTGCCCGTTGGCGCCCGCGATCCTGGACTACACGGTCAACGGCCGGGTGCAGGGGCGGTCGGGGAACGGGCTGTCCAACGCGGCGCCCCACAACGCGTTCAAGTGCCGGCCGCTGCACGAGGGTTCGGCCGCCATCGCCGATGAGCGCTGGCTGGCCATCGCCTGCTTCACCGATGCTGAGTGGGAGGCGCTGGTGGAGGCGATGGGCAACCCCGAGTGGGCGGGCGACCCGAAGTTTGGCGGCCTGGATGCCCGCAAGGAGCACGAGGCGGAGCTGGAGCAGGGCATCAGCGCCTGGACGGCGGACAAGGACGCCTACGAGCTCATGGATGAGCTACAGGGGCGCGGCGTGCCGGCCGGCGTGGTGCAAGGCGGCCGCGAGATGCTGGCCGACGAGCATCTGAAGGAGCGAGGGCACTACGTGTACCTGGACCATGCGGAGGCGGGCCGCACCGCCTACGATGGCCCCCCGTTCAAGCTGTCGAAGACGCCAGGGGAGCTTCGCTCGCCCGCTCCTCTGCTGGGGGAGCACACGGAGCAGGTCTGCAAGGAGATACTAGAGCTCTCCGACGAGGAGATCGCAAACCTGCTGGTGGCGGGCGTCCTCCAGTAGGTGATCCGGCGTATTGACAATAATCTGCGCCAGGGGGAGAATTCTGGCGGCGGGCAGTGAGGTCGCCCCTCCTCAATGGTACCCCCTTTGGGCAGCGCGGCTTTGCTGTCCGCTCTGTCTTATTGCTGGCCGCGCCGAGGCGCGC
>CAYFVS010000072.1:0-20415 GCA_964346565.1 uncultured candidatus Brocadiaceae bacterium
CGCTGTCCGCAGGTTCGCCCAAAGCGGCGCGCCGGGCGCGGCATGCATCGCCAGGGCGTCCCGCCGCAGGGCATCGCGCCCCTCGCCCCGGAGCGCGCCTGTCAGGGCCCTGCCCTGGAAGGTGTCCGGCGGGTGGACTCCGCACAGCCCGCACAGCGTAGGCAGCAGGTCCACCGCCTCCGTCAGGCCCTCGACACGCCGTCCGGCCGGCAGCCCGTCGGGCCAGTGCAGGATGACCGGCAGCCGCATGACTTCCCGGTAGAAGGACGGCTGCTTGGAGACCATCCGGTGGTCGCCGTCCATGTCGCCGTGGTCGGACATGAACAGGATGAGGGTGCTTGCGAGTTCGCCGCGCGCCTCCAGCTCCTCGATCAGGCGGCCCACCTGGCCGTCCAGCAGCGTGCACATGGCGTAGAAGAACCGCCGCCGCTCGCGCCACTGCTCCGGGCTGATGACCTCCCATGCGCGCAGCATCCGGCGCAGCGGCTCCGGCTTGTCCTCGGCTTCACCCTCCTGCCAGTGCGGTCGGGGAAGTCCGACGCCCTCGTAGGCGTCGTAGATATCCCGCGGCGGGTTCAGCGGCGGGTGGGGGGCGTAGATGCCGACGTGGACGAAGCAGGGCCGCCCCCGGCGCAGCACGTGGATGGCCTGGTCCACGGCGAAGCCCGCGTGGCTGACCTCGGCCGGCGCGTCCACGGTCCAGGTCATGAACGGGCCGCTGCCGCGGATGCGCTCGCGGGGGCGGGGGACGCGCATGGTCTCGACGTAATCCGGATGCACAGCCCGCAGCCAGCGGATGTAGGCATCCTCGTAGCAGCCGGGCTCCTCGCTGAGCGCCATGTATCCGAATCCGTAGTGCCGCCGGGGCGCGGGGTCGAGGTCCATCTCGTCGTGGGGCTCGAAGTGCAGCTTGCCGACCTGCGCGGTGGCGTATCCGGCCGCGCCGAAGATCTGGGCGCAGGTGGGTCCTCGCTCGGGGGGCAGGAAGGGGCCGTTACAGGTGACGCCGGTGCGGCACGGATACTGCCCGGTCATGAAGCTCACGCGGCTGGGCATGCAGAGCGGGTTCTGGGCGTAGCAGTGATGCAGGGAGACGCCGCCGGCGGCCAGCCGGTCGAGCGAGGGCGTGCGGACCGCCGGGTTGCCGTTGGCCCCGACGCAGTCGTAGCGCATGTGGTCTGCGGTGATCCAGACGACATGGCGGGGTCGTGGGTCGCTGCTCATGGCCTGCCTCCCGGGGGGAGTTGGCGCGCGCCGCGCTCAGCGCACGCCCAGGTAGCGGGCGGCGCGGCGGATGTCCTCGATGTTCGCGGCCAGGTAGACCCGATCGCCTCCCTCGATGGAGACGTGCCCGCGGGGGATGATGAACCGGGATGCCTCCGGCCGCCAGATGCCGGCGATGACGCAGTCGTCCGGGAAGTCGTCGTCCCGGGCTATCTCGGCGATGGTGCGGCCGGCGGCGCGGGACCGCTGGGGCACCTTGACGAACACGATGCTGGCCTCCCCCTCGCCGAAGGCCGTCAGTTCCTCCATGGCGGGCTCTTCGATCTCCCAGGTGAACTGGTTGATGTAGAGGTCCACGATGTTGAGCACACGGCTGGCGCCGGCCAGCTTGTAGGGCGCCTCGTAGCGCGGGTCCCTCATGCGGACGATGACCCGGGACACGTCCATGTTCTTGGCCAGGACGGTGAAGCAGAGGTTGTCGCTGTCGCGGCGCATGGTGGCGGCGGCGCACTCGGCGCGGTCCAGCTCGGCCTCCTCCAGCGTGTTGACGTTGGTGGCGGAGCCGTGGATGGTGGTTGCGCCTATCTGAGAGTAGACGCGCTCGCAGACCTCGCGGTCGGCGTCAATGACCACCACGTCGTGTTTGGCAGCGACCAGCCGGCGGGCCAGGCCGCGGCCCACCATGCCGGCGCCTGCTATGACTACTCTCATCTTCTGCCCCTATCTTGCCGATCCCTTTCTTGTGCCGGCGCGCATGTGTCCGTCAGTGCCAGGCACGCCTGTTGAGCAGCACCAGCAGCGGCAGCACTTCCAGACGCCCGGCCAGCATACCCAAGATGTAGGTCAGCTTCACTGCCGGATGCAGCTCGGTCATTGCCTGCACCGAGATGTAGCACGGCCCGATGTTGCCCAGGGCGCTGAACATGCCGCTGGCGCTGCTGATGGCGTCGTGGCGGCTCAGGGCGGCCGTTGTCAGCCCGCCCAGCAGCAGCAGGCAGACCCAGGCGAAGAACAGCGCGCCGGTGCGATAGGTCTCCCGGCGGCTCACCTGGTTGCCGTCCACCATCAGAAGCTGCACCTCGCTGGGCGGCGCGAGGGCCTTGCGCACCTGGTGTTTCATCAGCTTCCACAGTATGACGACGCGGATGATCTTCACCCCGCCGCCGGTCGAGCCGGCGCACCCGCCGATCAGCATCAGCACCAGGAAAACCTGGCGGGCGAGGGGAGTGAAGTAGTCACTGGCGATGTCGCGCGTGGCGAAACCCGTCGTGCTGGCGATGGAGACTACCTGGAACAGGCTATGGCGGAAGGTCTCGTGCAGGGAGCTGTTCCCTACCGAGAGCAGCCGCGAGCCCATCACCAGCGCCAGCGCCCCCACCAGCACGGCCCACCATCCCTTCATCTCGTCGTGCTTCCACAGGGAGCTGAGGCGGCCGGTCAGCAGGCGGTGGTGCACCAGGAAGTTGGTGCCGCCGGCCCACATGCCGAAGATGACCACGTATTCGATGGCCACGTGATGGCGCAGACCGGCCTGCTCGTAGTGGGCGATGCTGGCGTCGTAGGGCGAGTAGCCGCCCGTGGAAAGGCAGGTGAACGCGTGGGAGATGGCGTCGTAGAGGCTGGTGCCGCACAGGTAGAGCCCCAGGATGACCACCCCGGTGAAGAAGATGTAGATCAGCCAGAGGGTGCGCAGCGTGTTCCAGATGCCGGGCGCGATGCGCTCGCCGCTGATCTTGTGGCTCTCCGCCGTGAACAGGGCGTGCGAGAGGCCCCCCTGGTAAACGACCACCAGGAAGAAGGTCAGGATACCCAGCCCGCCAATCCACTGGGTCATCGAGCGCCACAGCAGCAGCGACCGGGGCATCTCGTCCAGCCCGGTCAGCATGGTGATGCCCGTCGTCGTGAAGCCGCTCATCGCCTCGAAGTAGGCGTCCACGTAGGGCAGCCGCAGGTGGTGGCTGAAGGGAATGGCGCCCACTGCGCTGATGGCCACCCAACTGAACACGCAGATGAGCATGGCTTCCGGCGTGCCCAGCCCGCGGCGAGAGCGAGGCCCCCGCACCTCCCGCCAGCAGAGAGAGCCCAACACCAGGCTGACCAGGATGGGGATGCCGAACGTGCCGACGCGCACGTCCTGGCCCGGCTCCCCGCCGAACATCAGCGACAGCGAGAAGGGGACCAGCAGCAGGAATCCGAAGATCAGCAGGATGCTACCCACGTAGCTGACGACCGTCCGGATGCGGACGAAGGAGAACCTCATGGGCCGGCTCCGCGGGACCAGTGAAGGGGCGCGGCTTGCCGGCCGCCATTGTAATGCTACCGGCAGGCGCGTTCCAAGCTTGGTCTGCGTGGCGCCGACTCGGGGGAGTTGGATTGACAGCCTGCGGCCGGGCAAATAGCATGTAGGTTCCGATGGCTGAAGCGCTCGAACAGGTTCAGGAAGCGCTCGGATACCGCTTCGGCGATCCCTCGCTGCTGCAGAGGGCGCTGCTGCACGCCAGCGCTTCGGAAGGTGCGGACTCCAACGAGCGGCTCGAGTTCCTGGGCGATGCGGTGGTGGGGCTGATCGTCTCGGAGCTGCTCTTCCGCCGCTTCCCGGACGCGCCCGAGGGGGAGATGACGGTCGTCAAATCGGCGGTGGTCTCGCGGCGGGCGCTGGCGCGGGTCGGGCGAGCCCTGACACTGGACGAGCATCTGATGGTGGGAGAGGGCCTGCGAGGGCATCGCTACCCCCCGTCCATCGTGGCCGGGGCCTACGAGGCCGTGGTGGGTGCGATGCTGCTGGACGGCGGCATGGAGGTGCCGCGGCGCTTCGTGCGCCGGACGCTGGCCGGCGAGATAGCAGACGCGCGGCAGGCGCGGGCGGCCGCCGGGTGGAAATCCCTGCTCCAGCAACTGGTGCAGGCCGACGGCCACGACGTGCCCACCTACCATATCCTCAGCGCCGAGGGCCCCCGCCACAAGCCCCGATTCCAGGCCGTGGTCTCGGTAGCGGGCGAGCGTTGTGGGGAAGGGTGGGGCTCGACCAAGAAAGCCGCCGAGCAGCAGGCCGCCCGTGACGCGCTTCACCACCGCTATCCCGAATGGTGGGAGGGCGAGGAGGAGGAGTCCTGACCGCTGCGGCGGCAGTACTCGCTGATCCACTCCACCCGTGCAATGCTCCGCTCGTCGGCCCCCTCGGGCAGCTCGTCGGATATGCCCAGCACCAGCCGGGGGTGGAACATCTCCACCACGCGCTCCACGCACTGCTGGAACCTGTCCTCCGAGTAGGACGGCAGGAAGAGCACCGCCGGAATCCCGTCCAGCAGCACCTTGTCGCCGATGTGCTCTGCGATCTGCTCCAGGGTCATGTCCCCCTGGGGCTCGGGGGTCAGGGCCTCGATGCCGTCGAAGGGCAGCCGCTTCAGGTAGGGCAGCAGGTTGCGGAAGTAGCCGTCAATGTGGACGTGAGTGAAGATGCCGGCGTCGCGGAGCTGGCCCGAGCGCTTCTCATACCAGGGGATCAGGTAGCGCTCCAGGTAGGCGGGGGAGAGCAACTGCTCGTGCAGGTTCTCCCCGAAGTTCACGATGTTCACCTCGGCGGCGCCGGTCAGGCTCTCGTAGAGCGGGTCGTGGGTGCGGTCAATCAGCTCCATCACCCGCTCGACCCGCTCGGGCGCGTCGGCCAGGGCGTAGATGAAATCGTCCAGCTTCATCCACTGCTGGCACAGGGCCTGGTAGGGGCTCTTGGGCACCCAGAACTGCGGCTCGCCGCGTTCGCCGATGAACCGGCGGCCCTCCGCGAAGTTCTCCGGTCTGAAGCTGACCGCCGTGCGCTCAAGCAGCCACCCCAGTGAGTCCAGGTCCCTGGTGCCCTTGACGGGGAACTCGACGGTGCGCCACGTCCTGTCCACCGTCAGGTGCTGGCGCTCGGTCAGGTCGCCGTGCGGCGTGTGCGTCACGATGACGGCCTCGTCGCCTTCCTCCCGGCGTTCCACCTCGACGGGCTCGAGGTGTCGGCTCACGACCGGAGGGGGCATGTCCGTGTAGTACTGCACGTAGCGCATCGAAAGGTCCAGCTCGTCGTAGAGCTCCAGCAAGGACATGTCGGCAAAACGCGTGGGCAGTCTGCCCACCTCCCGGTGCCAGGCGTACCACGGCTCGATGCGCGGCTGCCAGAACACCCGGGGGACCGGCTGGCCGCTGAAGATGCGCAGGTTCAACTCGCGTTTCGTGATGACGGCGTCTGACTCGCACATGGCTGCTCTCTGCTGCTATGACGCAGGTGTCCGCCCCCGGAGCTTAGCCTGCCGGAGCAGGAGGTTCAACGTTCGGCGGTGCCTCAATCACTTGACGGGGGCACCGAGACGGCATAGACTGTCGGAGAACCGGTCTGGGGGCAGGCCGGTTGAGTTCCCTAACTGTTCACATCTGCTCAGGGGGTAATGCTATGGCGGAGCAGGAAGGCATGAAGGCCAGGGACCTGCCGGAGGAGCACATGGGCCACGAGGAACACCTGTGTGAGCTGGTCAGCAAGCGGAGAATGGCCGAAGTGGCACATCTGACCAAAGGGGCGAAGTACATCTGCCACATCTGTGGCCGGGCCGCTGCCGATGGGAGCAACCTGTGCGAACCCGTCGAGCTCTGAGCCCCTTCGCAGCGGGATGACACAGGCCCCTGCGCCGGTTCGGGCGGGGGCCTGTTCTCTCGGGCAGCCGCTACCGCATCTCCTTCGGCAGGTCGCTCCACGTGAACGGGCCGACCAGCAGCAACCACCAGTGTCGGTGCTGCACCCGGCCGACCAGCAGGGGCAGCTCCGCATAGCGCGTGTCGTCCTGCGGGTCCACGGCCGTCAGCAGAAGCTTCGCCTTGCCGGCGTAGGAGTCCAGTTTGAACAGGCGCAGCTCCGGCAGCTTCAACGTCTCGGCGGCGAACGGGATGGGCAGCGGCAGCTCCGGAATGCCCAGCAGCCAGGAGCCTTTGTCTATGGACAGGGCGCCGCTGGCCGCCTCCAGGACGACGTCGGCGTTCTCTCGCTCGGCGGTCAGGCGGCCGCCGTGGGCCAGCACCGTGTCACGCAGGCGCTGCATGAGGTAGGGTTTGTCGTAGGCGTCCAGCCGGGAGTCGTCCAGGTAGATCGTGGCGCCGCGCATCCAATATGTCGGCAGGCGGCCGAGGGCCTCGTCAATCGCGGAGGACAGCAGCAACTGCTCGGTGGCCGAGCGGGGCGGGAACGTCTCGCGGAACGTCCCGCACCCGGCCGGCAGCAGAACACAGGTTGCCAGCAGAGCAGCAGCGGCTGCGCGCATGGTCTCCTGCCCCCGTTTGCCCGTTCAGATCGCGGCGCCCGCGCGTCCGTACTTCACGGCCATGCTAAGCGCGACGGACGGCCCGCTCAAGCACACCGGCTATCAGGCAGAAAAGACAACCCCCGCCTCCGGAGCAGGCGGGGGTCGTGTGCTGGCTATTGCCCGGCGCCGAGCCCTACGGCTCTTGCTGAACCATCCGGACGTTCCAGTAGGTCTTCCAGAGCTGGATGTAGCGCAGCTCCAGTTCCTCCTTCCGGGTCAGTTCGCGTCCGGACTCGGCCTTCTGGATGAGCACCCTCAGCCGGTCCTTCACGTCCTCTATGCCCTGTTCGACGCCGGCGGAGAACTCGTCCAGCACTGGTCCGGCCGCCTCCTCGAAGGCGACCTGCAGCCTCTGAGACAGGTCCTCCCGTTCCAGCATCTTGATGTCGTCCAGGTGCTGCTCGACCACGAGCCTGACGGCATCGTCAACGACCTGTGAGAGGCGAGGCAACTGCTCGTCCAGCCTGGCCATGGTTTCCTCGGCGAGCAGCCTCTGGGCCTCCGGCAGGGCGGCCTGGATGACGTGGTCGCGGAGCAGGTCCGCGATGACCGGCGCCTGCTCGGTCAGGTTCCGGGCAAGCTCCTCCTTGATCTCGGGGATCTTGTCCCTCGCCTCGGCCAGCCGGGGCTTCAGGTCGGCCATGACCTGCGGCGCGGACTCTTTGAGCCTCCCGGCGAACTCCGCCCTTGCTTCGGGCAGCCGCTCGCGCAGCTCGTCCATCCGGAGCTCCAGTTGGTCCATCATCCGGGGCATGGCCTCCTTCAGGCTCTGCGCCAACTGACGGCGCACCTGCGGCAGGCGCTCCTTCATCCGGTCGGCCTCTGCCATGACCTCGTCCATCATCCCGGGGATAGCCGCGTGGATGCTTGCCTCGAGCTGCCTGCGCAGCTCGGGCAACTGTGCCTTGGCCTGTTCGGCGGCCGGCATGAGCTGGTCCACCATCTGGGGCACAGCTTGCTTGAGGGTCCCGGCCAGTTGCTGCCGCAGCGCCGGCAGGCGTTGCTCCAGTTGCTCGGCCGAGGGGATGAACTGATCCACCATCTGGGGGATGGAGGCTATGAGCTGGTCCGCCAGTTGCTGGCGCAGCTCCGGCAGGCGGGCTTTCAACTGCTCGGCGGCCGGCAGCGCCTCGTCCAGCATCTGCGGGATGGCCTCCTTGATGGTGGCGGCGAGCCGCTGGCGCGCCTGAGGCAACCGGGCTGCCACCTGGTCGGCCGACTGCATCAGCTCATCCATCATGTCCGGGATTCTGCCGCGCAGTGTCTCGGCCATCTGCGCGCGCAGCTCCGGCAGCCGGGCCTTGATCTCCTCGCCCCGCCTCTCCATTTGTTCGGCGATCAGTGCCGGCACCTGCTGTTTGATCCTGTCGGCGAGCTGATCGGTATAGGACGGGATCTGGCCCTTTATGGCGGGCACGTCGAGCAAGTCTACGACAGCCGGTGCCTGCTCCTGCAGGGCGCCGCTGAGCCCGTCGGTCACCTGGGGGAGGTTGTCCAGCAGCCTGGCCGTCCCCTCGTTCACCACGCCCTCAGTGCTGAGCAGTGGCTGGTACATCGCGAAGACCCAGCCCAGGTAGCCGGCCACCACCACGCAGATGATGCCGAATACCCACGCGGTGATCTTCCACTGCCGCCCGATAGAGGCGCTGACGGACCGCATACGCGCTGCGATCTCGTTGACCTGAGCTTCCACCTGGTCGAGTGATCGGTCTCTGGCTTCGTCACTCATCGGTTGCCTCCCTCCCACTCGAGCTGACTGTCGAACTGCGGCAGGTTCAGCCTGAGCAGCTCGACGCTGACCTGGCCGATCTCGTCCACCAGCCAGTCGGGGTCCCGGTTCTCGGTCTCGGGCACCCTGGCCAGCAGCTCGTTGATCTCGCGCAGGCCGGCCTGGTACCCGTCGGTGCGCTGCTGGACCATGTTGGCGATGGCGTCCTCTGCGGACACCACCACGTGGGCCAGCTTCTGTTCCGCCACTTCAGCGGACAGGCCCGTCTGCTCCTGGATGTACTGCTTGCTTCTCAGCAGGCTCTGGCGCAGCTGTTCCTGAAGGCGCCGCTGCAGAGCCGCGGCTACGGCGCTGCCGGCCTCCTGGAACTGCCGCTCGGCGGCCTGCATGATGTCCGGGGCCACACGCTGCAGATTCGTCCGGTAGATCGGTCCGACGCGCTGGGCCACCTCAGTCATGGCCTTGGTGAAGGTGGCCATCAGGTCCAGCTCCTCCAGCATGTTGCGTATCTGCCCCAGGTACACGGGGCCCACCTCGCGGGCCAGCTTGAGCATCTCCAGGGAGAACTCGTCCACCAGGTCGGACTTGGTGGCCCGGTTGGTGGCCTCGGCCACAAACACCGGCATGATGTCGGCGGCCAGGTCCTGGAGCTGGTCGCTGACCATGGAAGTGATCTCCAGCTCGTCGGTGCGCCTCCTGGCCTCTCGCATCAGCACGGGCCCGACGTTGGCCGCCAGCGTCGCAGCTTCGTCCCGGAGAGCCTCTTCAAGCTGCAGGCTCCGGATCCGGCTGCGCAGGGCCTGAGCCAGGACGGGTCCCACCTCCGAGACCAGCGCGCTGGACTGCTCCTCCAGCAGGGGTTGCAGCCCCAGTTCCCTGACCTTGGCCTGCATCTGGCGGCTGAGCACGGGCGTTACCTCGGCCAGCAGTTTGGACATCTCCTGCTCCACGAGGGGAGCGATGTCCTCCTGCCTCAGCCGGGCCTGCACCTGCTCAGCGAGCACGGGCCCGACCTCGGCGGCCAGCTTGGAGAACTCCTCATCCAGCACCGGCCTGAGGTCCAGCTCAGTGGCCCGTCGCTCTGCCTCGGCCAGGAGCATGGGCGTCACCTCGTCCATCAGCAGCCTGAACTCCTCCTGCACGACGGGCATCAGCTCAAGCTCCAGGGCTTTCTCGCGAGCAGCGGTCACCAGTGTAGGCACCACGTCGGAGGCAAGCCTGGCGGCCTGTTCGGTCACCAGATCGGTCAGGCCCAGCTCCTGGGCCCTGTCCTCGAGCTGCTGCACGTAAACCGGGTAGACCTCGTCGAGGAGCTCCTTCCCGGCTTCGGCGAGCTTGTTGCGGACCTCGGGCTTGTCCAGTTGCTGGCGGGCCTCGGCGACCAGCTTGTCGGCGTTGAAGGTGGTTACGATCGCGCTGACAAAGAGCACGGCGTACACTGCGGCGATCGCCAGGCCGACCAGCGTGCCGATTATGCGGGTCGCCCTGGCTTTGCGTATGGAGGGCCGAATGCTGTCCACGCAGCGGCGGATCTCCTCCAGTCCGGCTTCGATCTCGTTAATCTCTTCACTCATGTATGCTCCCCCCGCTTCAGATTACCGGACGATACTAAACCGTCTCTCCGTGTGGCATGGTGCGTCTGCTCACGCAGCTAAGTGGTGTTTCCCATGCGGTGTCTCCTTAAGCAGCTGAAGTCGAGTGCGCACAGAAACGGTGCCTTTCCTTTTGTCCGTTGTCGGCCGCGGGGGCCCGGCCCGCGACGGCGGCCCAGTCGTGCCGGGCATATTCGTGTTGCCGCACAAGCACCGCGCTTCAGTTGGCATGGGGCATCGCATCGACGGCAAGACGAGACCCCGCCTGACCGCTGGTCCTTGGGTCCGGCCACCCAAGCAGCCGTGTACTACAGATGCTTGCAGCCCGGCCGGATGCATCCAGGCTCTCTTCGTGCTGCCCCCGTGCGGGGGGTGACGCCGCCGAGATCGCCAGGATGATAAGAGGAAGCACAGTGTCAGTCAAGGGATTTCCCGCCTGAGGCGCCGGAGCCGGAAGCTGCGGCGACACACCACGCAGCAAAGGGGAGGGCTAAGTAGGAGTGGCGGAGAGGGAGGGATTCGAACCCTCGGAGGAGCTTATCGCCCCTCAACGATTTAGCAAACCGTCGCTTTCGACCGCTCAGCCACCTCTCCGCCGCGGACGATGAGCTGCGCCCGGTTCGCCGAAGTGCAGTCTATTTCAGCCGGTCGGCACTGTCAAGGCCACGGTCGCGTGCGCGGCTATGCCGCGGCCCTCCGCTTGCGCCGCAACAGCAGCCACACCACGAAGATCAGTCCGGCCACCAGAAGCCAAGTGGGGAACGGCGAGCGCCCCTCGACCGACTTGGCCACTTGCTCGGCGCTGAGCACCTTCTCCTCCGGGGCGTCGGGCACGAAGAACCCCTCCGCCGTCGTCCCCGTGTAGCGGAAACTGGAGACGACAGACTCGATCTCCACTCCGATGTCCGGCCAGAGCTCTTCCGGTGCGAAGCACCGTATCTGGAAGTTGCGCGCGTCCCGCCCCGCCGGCCGCACGAAGTAATCCACGAACAGGTAGCGCAGCATCAGCTCCGGGCCCGCCTGGCCCATGCCCCCGCAGCCCCCGCCCCCGCGCAGGGGTGCGGAGAAGGCAAACCGGTGCACGATCATGCCGCCGGGTGGGTCCTCGACGTACGCGTTCTCGTGGACCTGTCCGGCCCCGCCCATGCGCTGGGTCAGCGTCTGCACGGTGGCGTTGACGAAGGTCTCCAGGTCGTCCCGGTCGCGCATGAGGAACCGCTTGCCGCCCCGGAACAGCAGCACCTGGGCGCGGGCGTCCTTGTGGCCGGCGGCGTGCAGCAGTTCCTCCGGCAGTCGTCCCCCGGCGCAGCCGCCCTCCAGGCGCCCGGCCAGCTCCTGGCGGTCGTAATGCTCCCACCACTCGCCGGGCAGGCGGAACCGTATCCGGTTGCTCTCGTCGGTGACGGTGGGCCCGTCCCCGTTCTGGGGCTGCGCGCCCCGCGCGGAGGCCGCCAGCGCACAGACCACCAGGACGGCGGACGTGGCCAGCTCAGCGGTCCTGTTCGGCATCCTCGACCTCCAGCACTTCGGAAGACAGCCTGCCCCGGCGCAGGCGCGTACGTATTGTATCACCCCGGCGGACCTGTTCCACCGAGCGCAGCAGACGCCCCCGGGGGTCGAAGCTCAGGCTGTAGCCGCGCTCCAGGACGGCCGCCGGGCTGAGCGTGCGCAGGCGGCGCACCAGGCTCTCGGTCCCCTCCCGCTGCCTCTCCAGGTACCGGCCCACTGCGGCGTTGAGCCGCTCGGCCAGGTCATCGGCCCTCTGAGCCCGCTCGCGGAGCGCGGCCTCCGGGCGGCGCAGGGCGGGCCGGCTGACCAGGGCCGCCACCCGCTGGCTCGTCCGCAGCAGTTGTCCCCGCAGGGCCGCGGCCATGCGCCGGGCCTGCCGGCCCAGCCGCAGCCCAAGCTCCAGGCCGTCCGGCACCACCAGCTCCCCCGCCTCGGTGGGTGTGGCGGCGCGGGCGTCGGCGACGAAGTCCGCGATGGTGAAGTCAATCTCGTGCCCCACGGCGCTCACAATCGGGATGCAGCTGCGGTGGATGGCCCGGGCGACGACCTCCTCGTTGAACGCCCACAGGTCCTCCAGGCTCCCCCCGCCGCGCCCGACGATGATCAGGTCCAGGCCGGGCCGGCACTCGTTGAGCCGTTCGATGGCCGCGGCAATCTCGGCGGCGGCCTCCGCGCCCTGCACTCGGGAGGGGTAGAGGTAAAGCTCGGCCGGAGGGTAGCGCCGGGAGATGACGTTCACGATGTCCCGGATGGCAGCGCCTGTCGGGCTTGTGACCACGCCGATACGCCGTGGGTAGGGCGGCAGGGGCTTCTTCGCCTCCGGGGCGAACAGGCCCTCCGCCTGTAGCTTCTCCTGGAGCTGGCGGAAGGCGAGTTGCAGCGCTCCGATCCCGCGCGGCTCCATCCAGGCGACGATGAGCTGATAGCTGCCTCGCGGGGGATAGACGTCTATGCTCCCCCTGGCGGTAACCTCCAGGCCCTCCTCCGGCTCGAACCGCAGCGCGGACGCCGGCCCGCGCCACATGACCGCGTTCAGGACGGCGCTTTCGTCCTTCAGTGTCATGTAGAGGTGCCCCGAGGAGGCCCGCGTGACGCGGCTCAGCTCGCCCACAACCCACACGTCCGGGAACGCTGACTCCAGGTAGGTCTTGATGCGGGCGGTGATCTCGCTGACGGTCAGCACCCGGCCCTCGCCGGTCTCGAATGCGCGCTCGGACATGGTCTGTCCCCCGGCTGTGTCCGACGCTAACGCGCGGCGCGGTGGATGTCGCGGTAAGCCCCCCACCCGCGCGGGCCGAACCCGAAGATGACGGCGAACTCGTCGTTGGCCTCCTCGTGGTGCACGCCCACGTCCAGCACCCACTGGTCCAGCAGGCGGCGCACCACCAGTTCGGTCTCCAGGTTCTCCTCGTCCCCCGTGCCGGCCTCGTCGAACTCGTACTGCTCGAACAGCAGCAGCAGGTAACGTTTGCTCAGTTGGTAAGTCAGCTCGGCGGTGACGGTGGCGTTGACGTCCTCGATCCGGTCGTAGTCCAGGTCCAGCCGCACGCGCGGCAGCCAGTCAACGGTGGCCCCGGCGTTGAGCACGTCGGGCAGGTTGTCCAGCCCGAACCGGTTGTCCCGGGAGTGGAGCGAGACTCTGTCGGTGAGCTGCACCTCCAGGTCGGCCCGCACGTAGTCTTCGTCCAGGCTGGCTACCACGCTGTCGCTGGAACGGTTGACGTAGGCCACGTCCAGCTCCACCCAGTCCACGCTCTGCCAGGCGTCCCCCCGCCGGCGCTTGGTCTGCACGCGCTGGCGCAGGCCCACGGTGGTCACCGTGCCGCTGTCGAGCGTGTCCACCTCGTCCAACTGGATGAAGTCGGCCGAATCGGACCCGCCCGTGGCCAGCGTCTGCACGTCCACGTAGGGGATGACGACGTGGCGGAGCCGGTTCAGGTCGAACAGCTCGTTGTAGGCGGCGAAGACGCGGGACAGGGCGGTGCTGACGCTGATTCCTGCCCCCACGCCCGTGCGGTCCTCCGAGTCGGTGAACTCCGTCCCGTCGTAGGCGCCCTTGCCCGCCAGGGTCGCCAGCGCCCGCACCGAGGGCGTGAGCCGGAAGATGCCGAGCGAGAAGGGCAGGCTCAGCCGGTGGTCGGTGTGCGTTCGGCCGAAGGAGGACGGCTCCGGGGGCGGCGGCGCGAGCAGGTCGCTCAGCTCCTGATCGTAATGGCCGGCCTGGAACGTGCCCTCATAGACCAGCCGCCCCAGCGGCAGCCCCATAAGTTCGAGCGTGCCGCCGGGCAGCTCTTCCACCTGGGTCAGGAAGTGGTTCACCCGCTTCTTGGCCAGCAGCGCCAGGTAGGTGCTGTTGCGCAGGTAGCGGGCCAGCAGGTAGCTCTCGGGGGTCTTCTCCTGTTCGAACTGGCCCTCGAAGTACTCGTTGAGGAACCCTTCGTCGGACAGCCAGTAGAACTCCGCATCGAGGCGCCAATCGCGCGTGGCCTGCCAGCGGTGGCGCAGGTGGAAGCGGCCCCGGCCCTCCTTGGGCACCGGTAGTTCCGTGTCGTCCTCATCGGCCGAGTCGTCCACATAATAGGCCCGCAGGCGGCCGGCGTTGCCCGGCCCCAGCTCATAGTCCAGCTCGGTGCCCAGCGCCGGACCCCGGTCGGAGTAGTAGTCCAGGTTCACCGTCCAGTCCTCTACCCGCGCCGGCTGCCCGAGCACGTCCATCGGCTGCCAGGTGGTCTGGACGAAGAAACCGAACTTGTCAGAGGAGCCGATCGCATAGTCGCTCAGCAGGTAGGCCCGTTCGGTGAGGTCAGTGCCGATGAACGGCAGCCACAGCAGCGTGCGGCGCTCTTCGCCCACCATCAGGCGTGTGTCCCACGCGTGCAGGAAGGTGCTGGGCTCCCGGCGGATGATCTGGGCGCGTTCCGCCTGGAACCGGTAGTGGGGACGGGCGAACTGGCAGGTGGAGACCGAAACGCTCCGCACCTCGAGGGTGCGGCTGTTCACTATGTAGGCCCGCTCCCCGCGCAGGACGTAGACCACCTCGCCGAGGGCCTCGGGGCCGGCCACGCGCAGCTCCACCTGCGTGGCCATCCCGCGCGCCTGACCGGGGTTCACGTACAACTCCTCGGCGGCGGCGTGGTGGAACAGCCCCGCCAGTTGTGCCAGTCTGCCCGGCGGAAGCCCCTGTCCCTCGGCGCCGGGAGCCGAGCCGATGCGCACGTCCCCCCGAGCATAGACCTCGTAGTTGCCGCTCTGCCGGTCGTACCACATCACCGCCCTGTCCGCGCGGATCGTCAGGTTGCCGTAGGTGCCGTGCACGTCGCCCAGATAGACGGCCGTTCCCTCCTCCAGGAAAAGCTCCACCTGGTCGGCCCTGAGGGTGCTGATGACCCTGTCGAACTCCGCCGGCTCCGGCCCGGGGGGCTGCTTCTCCCAGAACATGGGCGGGTCAACGCCCTCGGTGACGCGCCGCGCCGTCGCCAGCAGTGCGTTCGGCTCGGGCGCCTCGAGCCGGCGCAGGGGACAGTCCCAGACTAAGGACAGCTTGCTGGTGAACTCCAGATACGCAGCCGCGCCGGACTGAACCCGGTCTCCCTCCGCGACGCGCACGCCGCCCTCCGCGTAGACGCGTACCACGGCCGCCCGCACGTCCGGACGCAGGCCACGCGCCATGTCGAGCCACAGAACCATGCGCGGCGCCGCCAGGCGGGTCCTGCCCTGGCGCAACTGCCCTCCCCGCTGCGCCACGAACACCCGCACGCCGTCCCGCTCCCAGGTGGTCACCGGGCCGGGGCTGGTGAACCGCAGGACGGCCGAATCCTCAAGTGCCCGGGCGGGGGCCGCCGTTAGGAAGACGACGGTCAGCAGAGCAGGGATAAGCGGTCTCGGGGCCATGCGTTCGAGTGCCTTGGCGGCCGGGCGCTGGTTGCCAAACGGACCGGCGCCCTTTTACCATATCGCCCATGCCGTGTAAAAAGGACGGCCCGCGCGGTGCGAGGCGAACGTTGCGGAGGACGGCCCTGGAGGCTGAAAAGCACAACCTGGCCCAGATCGAGCGGCTCAACCAGCGGGGCGGCCGCACCCTGAGCGTGCTGGACTTGATAGAGGACGGCACGTTGACGCCGGAGATGGCCGCCTTCTGCTGGTGCTGCGTCGATGCGGGTGACAGCTTCCTGACCGGCGCCGTCCCCGGCGGGGTCGGCAAGACGACGCTGATGGCGACGCTGCTGGGTTTCCTACCGGCAGGCGAGCGCATCGTGACCGTCTCGCGCCGGGGCGTCATCGAGCAGGGCCTGTGCGGTGAGGTCGAGCGGCCGGTGACCTTCCTGGCCCACGAGCTCGGCTCCGGCTCGTGGTTCGGCTACATCTGGGGCACCGACGCGGCGGCGTTCTTCCGGCTGACCGAGCTTGGGTTCCGCTGCGCCTCCTGCCTGCACGCCGACACGCCGGAGCAGACCCGCCACCAGTTGCTGCCGCTCGGGGTGCGTGCCGAGGACCTGCGGCGCGTGCCGCTGCTGCTCTACATGGTGGCCGAGCGGAGCGGGCTGCGCGTGCGCCGGCGGGTCGCGACCGTCAGCTACGCCGGCGAGGGCGACAGGACGACGCTCTACCGATGGCAGCGGGACGGTGACGAGTTTGCAGCGCAACTGCACCGGGACCGGCTGGCGGAACTGCTCGCCGGCCGGTCGGGCCTCGCCCCGGCGGAGGCCGACCGGACGTGGCGCGGGCGGGAGGAGTTGCTGGCGCAGTGGCACGGCGAGGGCCTACGGCGCTTCGAGGACGTTCGCGCCCGCGTGGTAGCAGCCTATCGGCACGGGCAACGCTGAGATCAGCGGGACCCGCTTCCGTTTGCATTGGCCGCCAACGTCCGTAGACTACCCGTCCTTGTTATCTGGATCCTTCCACTCCGGCAGGGATGCGCCATCATGACTGCTCTGCGCGTCGGCTTCATCGGCACCGGCAAGCCCCGCGGTACGACCGGCAGCACCGGGTTCGGCATGGCCTACCACCACGCGGACGGCTTCCTCAAGCTGGGCGACCGCTGCGAGCTGGTCGCCGCTGCCGACATAGTCGAGGAGAACGTGGGCGCTTTCGCGGGTAGATACGGTGTCCCCGGCACCTATCTCGATTACCGCGACATGCTGAACGCGGGGAATCTGGACGTAGTCAGCATCTGCACCTGGCCCCACCTGCACGAGCAGATGACGGTGGACTGCGCCGAGGTCGGCGTGCGCGCCGTCCACTGCGAGAAGCCCATGGCGGACACGTGGGGCGGCGCCCGGCGCATGGCGCGCGTCTGCGCCGAGAACGGCGTGCAGCTCACCTTCAACCACATGCGGCGTTTCAGCAAGGTCATGCGCAACGCCAGAGCGCTGCTGGACGAGGGCCAGATCGGCGACCTGATGCGGATCGAGTTCGGCCGCCACAACTTGTGCGACACCGGCACGCACTGGTTCGACACGGCCAACTACTTCGCCGGCCAGTGCCCCGTCGGATGGGTGCTCGCCCAGGTCCACTACGAGAAGAAACGGCTCATCTTCGGCGCGCATCAGGAGAACCAGGCCATATCGCTGTGGCGTTACCGGAGCGGCGTGTTCGGGCTGGCGCTGACGGGCGGCGGCGAGGACATCCCCCGCGCGCACTGCCGCCTGATGGGCACCGACGGACTCATCGAGGTCCATCCCGCCGGTGCCGACATGCCCCGGCTGCGCATCCGTCGCAAGGGGGGCCCCGAGTGGGAGGCGGTGGACTGCGAGGGGGAAACCGTCCACGACACGGTCAACCACTACCGGGTCATCGCGGAACTCGTGGACTGTCTGGAGAGCGGCAAGACTCCCGAAAGCGGGGCGCAGAACGCCCTGCAGACCACCGAACTGGTGTTCGCCTCATGGGAGTCCGCGCGGCGCCGGGGGCGGGTGGACCTGCCGCTGGAGATTGACGACAACCCGCTGGTGGCGATGGTCGAATCCGGCGAACTGACCCCGGACGGCTGAGCCAGCGCGCCGGCCGGCTCCGCAGCGGCGTGGGCGGCCGCTTCCGCGGCGCCGCCGCCCGAGAGCCCCCTCGCGACGGTCACGCGCCATCTGGTGCGCCCGTCTCCGCCGCTGACAGCGATCGCAACGCGCCGGCCTGCACGAGCGATTCGATGGTGCCGAACAGCACCAGCACGTAGCCGAACAGCTCTCCCAGTTCCTCCACGACCCGTTTGTAGTCGCGCACGTAGTCTTGTTTCATCAGCAACTGCAGGAACCGGCCATGCCCGACCAGTTGGGCGAACAGAACCGCGACCACAAGTCCTGCCCAGAGCAGGGGCAACCCCCGGCAGGAGGCGAACTGCTTCATCTGCGCCCCAAGCCGCGCCGGCTCACGCCAGATGAGAATCACAGCGGCAAGGACGACCAGCGTGGCCGGCAGCTTCCAGCCGACGTGTGGCAGCACGGCGTTCAGCGGGCTGTCCGCCTCCCGTACCAGTGCCACAGCCGCGGCCAATGCGAGCAACAGGAAGCACTGCCGGAACCGGGGCAGCCTCGCCGCCCCGAAAGCGAACCCGGCGACCGCCAGAAGCAGCACGCCGAACTGCGCCCACTCCACGGCGCCGCCTTCCCCAAAGATGGCCACGTCCATGTGGAGAGTCAGGTGCGGCAACAGCGCAAGCATGCCACCGAGCGTTGCGGTGTAGGTTGCGAACCGGGCGATCAGGGCCCCCACGCGAGCGGGTGGCGACTCCTGCCGCTGTTGCGTCACGTCATTGGCCATTGTGCTTTCACCGCCTGCGGCACTCGTTTGCCCGGGGGCTTCGTGTGCTCCGCCCGCCGCATTGTAGCACAGCGCACCAGCCGGTCTGCAAAAGAGCGCAATGCTGGCAGGGGCCGTGTCCCACTGGCGCGCCGGCCTCAGGAGGGGCTGCGCTGAGTGGGGGTTGCGGCGGCGGGCAGCGGGGGCTACACTGCGGAGTTGCCCTGCCCGGAGGGAGCGTTGTGGCCGAACAGGACGTTCTGAGCGTTATCTTCTCGATGGACTGCCTGCCGGCGGGGGGCGCTACCGACGTGCCCGGCCCCGCCCGCTGGGACCAGGCGGGCGAGTCGCCCCACGCCTTTGCCGGCGCGCTGGACGAACTGGGGTTCAGGGCCACGTTCTTCGTCGCCCCGGAAGCCCTGCCCCGGCTGGGGGGCAGGATGGAGGAGCTGTCCGAGGCGGGCTGTGAGCTGGGGCTGCTGTGCCATCCGCAGCTTGGCGGCTACCAGTCCTACCTCGGCTCCTACAGCTACGACCGCCAACGGGAGATCATCCGCGTGGGGCGACGCAGTTGGGAAGATAGCCTTGGGCAGGAGCCGAGGGCGTTCCGTCCCGGTTTCTTCAGCGCCAACGACTACACCTTTCACGCCGCCTGCATGGAGGCCTTCCGCCAGGGCAGTTGTTCCCTGCCCGGTCGCATGGACAACGACCAGTGCAGCATGTGGTTTGAGGCATATCCGTTCCCCCACCACACCGATCCTCTCGACAGGCTCTCGGCCGGGACGATGGAGTTCTACGAGGTGCCGGTGACCAGCGACTTCGAGGCCGCCGCCTCCATCAGCTACGAGACCTACACGCCGCCTCATCTGCGCATCGAGGAGCCCGACCTGCACGCCTATGCCCAGCCGTTGATGGCCCGCTGGCTGGACTGGATGGACGAAGAGGCGACCGAGGTGAAGGTCCTGCACCTGGTCACCTCGAACGTGGTCAACTGGGCGCAGCAGGAGGATCCCCACGTCGAGCGACTGCGCAACCTGTGCCAGGCCCTGCGAGAGGCGGCGCAGCAGTGGGAGCTGAGTGTCCAGTGGAGCAGCCTGGAGGCGCTCCACCAGCGGGCGGACCGCCTGCTGGGCGTCGGGCTGGAGGAGGAGGGCGCGTAGGCTCAGCCTTGCCCCGCGAGGCGGCTTTCCTTCAGCTTGCTCACCGCCAGGTGCGCACGCCGCGTCGGTTCCGGCAAGCGGTAGCGCGTGCAGCAGCGGAGCACGAGACGTTCGGCGGTCTGCACGTCCGACAGGTGCCCCGGGCTGACGAACACCGGTTTTACGTTACTGCGCGTGCGCAGCACGACGCCGATCTGCTCCCCTTCGTGAGTCAGCGGCACGGAGCCGCCCTTCTTCAGTCCGGGCTGCTCGTGTTCGCCGATCAGCCGGCTCTTCGCGCAGCCCACCGTCGGCAGTCCCAGCCACAGGCCCACGTGGCTGGCCAGGCCGACCCGGCGGGGGTGTGCGTAGCCCTGCCCGTCGAAGACCACCGCGTCCGGCTGCTGCTCGACCCGGCGGAACGCTTCGACCACCGCCGGCCCCTCCCGGAAGCTGAGCAAGCCGGGCACATAGGGGAAGGGGCAGGGCATCTGCAGCTCCACCAGCTCGACGCGTTCCATCTCGGGGAGCCGGAGGGTCACCAGGCTGGCGAACACCAGGTCGCGCCGGCGGCTGAACGCAAGATCCACGCCGGTCACCAGCCGGATATCGTCCGGCAGCGGCCGCAGTTGGACCCGCCTGGCAAGCTGCGCCTGGAGGCTGCGGGCCTCCGCCGGGGTGCAGTCCCAACTGTGCAGTTCGGGCACGTCCATCTGCTCTCCTTCCGGGCAGAGATTAGCAGTCCGGACGCCCCGAGGCAATCGAGGCCGCATCCGGGGCGCGGCTGACTCGGCAGGGCAGGTCCGGTTTACTGGTGCTCGCACTTATTACCGTAGATGGCATCCGGCCAAGCCCATGGCTCTGTTGCGTGAAATCAGCTCAACCGGCGAACGTCACTGCCCCGCGTACGATAGCCGGATGGAGCCGCACGAGGTGCGGGGGGTGTAGATGGACATCTGCCCCGGCTGCCGGGGCGTGTGGTTCGAGGCGGGGGAGTTGCCCCGCCGGGCGAACTTGGCCTACGCGTTCTGTGCGACCCGGCCGCAGGCTCCCACCGTGGGGGCCAGCGGCGCCGTCTCCGGTCTGCTGGAGCCTGCCCGGTGTTGTGGCCGCGGCGCCGGCTGCTGCTGCGGTTGTTCTACTTCCTGTGGGTGCACAGC
>CAYFVS010000073.1:0-11350 GCA_964346565.1 uncultured candidatus Brocadiaceae bacterium
ATCAACTCGGTCCCCGAACTGCGCTCTGCGTAGCTCTCATACCGGAGCACGCAATAATCCATGTCCTCCGCCAGCCAGTACCGGCTGCGGTCCGTGAAGTCGTACATGCTGCGCCGGTATTCCATTACGACAGACGGATGGCCGTCGTAGTTCACCCGGTCGACGGGGAACAGCTCATAGGTCTGAGCCAGGCCGAGCACGGGGTCAAGGAAACGGTAGGCGATAACGATGGGTATGATCTGCGGCAGGGTGTGCGGCAGGAAGTTGACGTTCGCATTCGCTCCCTCCCACTCATGGTACTCAACACAGACACCGTCCTCGAGCATCCACAGGGCCTCCTGCGCCTCGAAGAAATGCCCACCGTCGGCGGTTGTCCACTGGGGGCCGCCCACGGCGGCGTACATCCTGGAGCCGTCCATGACGATGGCAACCGACTTCTCAGTGACAGTATCCTTCTCAGGGCCCCCTTGCAGCTTGTGCGTGCCGGCTTCGTCCCGCGCCGGCAGGGACAGCTTCGGCACCAACATGTTGTGTGCAGAGCTGTACTGCACCGTCCGTGCGGCCATCTCGCGGGCCCGCACCGCCCGCACCACCTCCCGCCTGTCAGGCGGTTCCTGACCTTCCTCCACCGCGCACGCACTCTGTGGTCGCCCCGGCGCCAGCGTGAGCACGCCCAACGTCGCGGCTACCGAGCAAGTCACAATCACCACGGAGCCAACCACTGCTATCCGGTGCTTCCACAACCAGCTCATCATTCCTCCTCCTTGGTCGTGCTGAACTCTGCCGGGATCCCGTACAGTGAAAGAAGAGAGTCCACCTTCTCGGCCGCCAAGCACTCCACGGTCACCCGCCGGGTCCGCGTGCGGCCCTGCACCACCTGCCCGAAGTTGAGCCCGTCCGGCTCCACACGGTACGAACGCCGCACCGAACCCCGGGCTACCAGCGAGAGGGCGGAGGTCTCTCCGCCCGTCGTGCGTCCCAGCACCCGGACCTTCTCCTCGAACGTGGGCTCGTCCGTGGCCCACCTGACGGCAGGCCGCAGGTCCAGGCGTACCTCCACGACCTGCTGGCCGCCCGGCTCAAGGCTGAAACTGCGCGGGTTCACGTCCGTGCACGCACAGGAAGGCTTCAGCTCGGTACCGAACCTGTCGGCTGCCGCGTCATTGTTAATGCGCCATTGCACATCCAGGGAGTCCGTCTCCCAGACCCGGCCGACACCCTTGGCGGGCTCGGCACATCGCAGCCCGGCCACCAGCGGCCCGCTCGGCTGCCACGCCAGCAGCCAGTGACGCGTCGCCACAGTCCCCACGCAGGCGCCCGCGGCAAGAACGCCAGTAGCCAGAAGAACGTGACGCATACCCGTCCCATCCGCTGCCGCATCGCATCTTATCCCCTCTTTACTAATACATTATGCCCCCGCCAATGAAGATGCAAGCGAGGAACCCCACAACGCCCGGGGGGGAGACCTGATGAGCACTCCCGGCCGGCTGGCAGATGAGGCTCAGGCGCCCTCGGCGCCCTCCAGCGCGCGGCGCACGCGCTCGGCCAGGCCCTCGGCGTCCAGCCCGCACCAGCCGAGCTGCACCTGCCGGGGCGCGTGGCGGACGAACTCGCGCGGCACTCCGGCCAGCCGGACGTGGCCGGCGGGCAGGCCTTCCTCGCAGAGCAGCTCCAGCACGGCGCCGCCGAAGCCGCCGGCCACGCAGTGATCCTCCGCCACCACGACGGCCGGGCTCTCCCGGACGGCGGCCACGATGGCCTCACGGTCCAGGGGACAGGCGAACCGCGCGTTGATGACGCCCACCTCCAGGCCGTCTACCTCGGCCAGGATGCGGGCGGCCTCGAGAGCCCGGCCGGCCATGACGCCGTAGGCAAGTACCGTTGCGTCGCCGCCCTCCCGACAGAGCTCCGCCCTGCCGACCTCCACGTCCGGGGCATCATCGGCCGGCTCCTCGGGCACGTTCTCCCGCGGGTAGCGGATGGCGGCGGGAGAATCGCCCTCGACTGCCAGCTTCAGCATGGCCCGCAGCTCGGGCCCGTCCTTCGGCGCCATCAGGACGAAACCGGGCAACATGCGGCAGTAGGAGATGTCGTGGAGGCCGTGATGGGTCGGCCCGTCGGCGCCCACCAGACCGGCCCGGTCAATGCAGAGCACGACCGGGGCTTCCTGCATGGCCACGTCGTGGAAGAGCTGGTCCACGGCCCGCTGCAGGAAGGTGGAATAGACGGCGAAGACAGGCTTGAGGCCGCCGGCGGCCAGGCCGTTGGCCAGCCCGACGCCGTGCTGCTCGCAGATGCCCACGTTGTAGAACCGGTCGGGCCACCTGTCGGCGAACTCGTTCAGGCCGGTGCCGTCGGGCATGGCGGCCGTGATGGCCACGATGCGCTCATCCTGCTCGGCCAGCTCGCAGAGCGCCCGCCCGAAGGCGCTGGAGAAGGAGGCGCCCGAGGAGGATTCCTCCCCGGCGATGGTGCCGTCGGCCGGGTCGAACCGCCTGCTGCTGTGGAAGCGGGTGGGGTCCTGGCGGGCGGGTTCGAACCCGTGGCCCTTCTCGGTCACCACGTGCAGGAGCACGGGCCCGCTGACCTGTTTCAGGTCGTCGAACGCGTCCACCAGCTCCCGGATGTTGTGGCCGTCCACCGGGCCGTAGTAGTGGAAGCCGAGCTCGACGAACAGCCCGCCGGGGGTCAGGGCGCTCTGGACGCCGTCCCGCAGCCGGCCCAGCACCTCGTCCACCCGCTTGCCCAGGACGGGTATCATCGGCACCAGCTCGTGCAGCTCGCGGCGTATGTCGCTGAACGGCGGGCTGGCCCGCAGCTTGCGCAGATAGTGGGCGAAAGCCCCGACGCTGCGGGAGATGCTCATCCGGTTGTCGTTCAGGACGATGAGCAGGTCCTGGCCCAGGACGCCGGCGTGGTTGAGCGCCTCGAAGGCCATGCCGCTGGCGATGGCGCCGTCGCCCACGACGGCCACCACGCGGCCCGGGCGCCCCTGGGCCCGGTCGGCGGCGGCCAGGCCGAGCGCCGCGCTGATGCTGGTCGCCGTGTGGCCGAAGCTGAACGTGTCGTAGGGGCTCTCGCCACGGCTGGCGAAGCCGCTGATGCCCCCCTCCTGGCGCAAGGTGTCGAACCGGTCCCTGCGCCCGGTGACTACCTTGTGAGCATACGCCTGGTGGCCGCAGTCCCAGATGAGCCGGTCACTGAGGAAATCGAAGCTGTAGTGCAGGGCCAGGGTCAGCTCGACCACACCCAGGTTGCTGGCCAGGTGCCCCCTGTTGCGGGAGACGACCTGGATGATGAGCCGGCGGATCTCGCCCGCCAGCTCCCGGAGCTGAGACGGGCTCAGCTCCCGCAGATCCTCGGGGCCGTTGATCGTGTCGAGCAGCTCAACCATGGCCGCACATGCTCCCTGGCGAAGGTTGCCCCGCTGCCGGCTCAGCGCGCCGTGACACCGATCTGCCGGGCCAGCTCGCGCACGACGGCGTCGCGTGCTTCGGTCAGGGTATGGGCTATCTCGCAGCCGGCGGCGTGCTTGTGACCGCCGCCCCCGAAGGCCCTTGCCACCGCGCAGACGTCCACCGGCTCCCCGCTCCTCATGCTCACCTTGACGAAGTCGCAGCTCGGCATCTCCTTCAGCAGAGCCGAGGCCCGGACCCCTTGAATGGCAATCGGGATCTCTGCGAAGCCCTCGGTGTCCACCGGCGCGAGGTTCGTCCTGGCGAACATCTCCTCGGTCACCTCCATGGTGGCCACGGCGCCGCCGCAGTGGAACTGGAGCGTGCCCAGAGCCAGATGCCGCAACCGCACCTGATCCGGGGAAGGAGACATGAACAGCTTGCGGATCAACGTGTGCGGCCGGGCGCCCGCCTCAACGCAACTGGCACAGACGCGGAATGCCCGGGGCGTGGTGTCCTGATGGGCGAACTGGCCGGTGTCGCTGACGATGGCCGTGAAGATACACTGGGCGATCTCGGCGGTCAGGGGGGTCTCGGCGGCCTCCAGCAGGCGCCAGACCATCTCCCCGCAGGAGCTGGCCGACGAGTCCACGCAGTTCAGATCCCCGAACATGGTGTTGCTGTCGTGGTGGTCAATGTTGATCAACCGCGCGCGACCGGTCAGCTCCTCGGCCACCCGGCCGACGCGGGAGAAGCTGCCGCAGTCAACGACCACCAGACTGTAGGCATCCGGGATGCGGTCGGTGCCCGCGCAGTTGCGTTGCACTCCCGGCAGGAAGTCGAACATGGAGGGCGTGGGCGGCTGGAAGACCGGGTGCGATTCGACGCCTGCGTGAAGCAGCGCGTGCCACAGCGCCAGGGCACTGCCGATGCCGTCGCCATCGAGTCGCTCGTGGGACGTCACCAGCACGGGTGGTCCATTGGTCAACGCCGCCCATACGCTCATGTAAGTTGTGTCGTCGGGCATGGTTTGCTCCGAGGTCACCCCACTGGCCGCACACATGCCGGGCAGCGCCTGCGACGGTCGGTACCGGCCGGAGTGCAAGTGCGCCATTGTAACGCGCCCATCCGCGGCCCGTCAACCAGCCCGGGGCGCCCGCATGGCCTCCAGGCGGTCCCCACTTCCCAGCGCAGCGAAGAAGCCCCTCAACTGCCGCCGGGACACCGCGAAGCCGCCAACTGGCAGCTCCCCGTCCCGTCCGTGCAGGTCGCTGCCCCCGGTCACGAACAGGCCGAAGTGCGTCGCCGCCTTCTCCACGTAGAGCTGTTCGTTGCCCTGGCGTCCCGGCCGGTAGACCTCGACGCCGTCCAGGCCCATCCGCACCAGCGACTCAATCCAGCGGTCCACAGTCCGGATGGTAGGATGCGCCAGCACGGCCAGCCCGCCCGCCTCGTGGATGGCCTCGATGCACCGGCAAGGGCTGAACGGCGCCATCGGCACGTAGGCGTCTCCCCGGCTGCCCAGCCACTGCCTGAAAGCCTGCCGCCGGGAGCTGACCACTCCGTCCTGCACCAGCAGATCCGCAAGCAGCAGCCGCCCCACGTACGCGCCTTCGCTCTGTGGCTCCAGCTCGCGCTCGTCCACGTGGACGCCGGAGCTGCGCAACTCGCGCAGGATGTGCTGCAATTGCCGGTTCTTCAGTTCGCACAGCTCGCGGCACGTGGCCAACAGGACCTCGCTACGCGGGTCCACCCCGTAGCCCAGCAGGTGGATCTCATCGCCGTCGCCCGGCTGGGAGCTGAGCTCGACCCCGGGTACCAGCTGCGTCTTTGCGTCGCCCAGAGCCCGTGCCCCTTCGGCCAGGCCGGCGACCGTGTTGTGGTCCGTCAGGGATAGGAAGGCCAGCCCTGCGTCACCAGCGCGCCGGACGACCTGCGTGGGCGACAGCAGCCCGTCGCTGGCGGTGGTGTGGATGTGAAGGTCGCCCTTCTCCATGCCCTCCTGTCCCTCGCAAGCGGGCGCATGGCACACGGCTCAGAAGCTGAGCCGCTGGTCGGCCAGCGCCCTTTCGACCGCCGGGATGTCCCCGCGCCCCGTCAGGTCAAGCACCCGGCCTTCGCAGATGAAGACGTGGAAGGGCTCCGGCCGCTGCGCCAGGTCAGCCACTGCAGCGGTCAGCTCCAGCTCTCCCCGCTCCGGGTCAGGCTCCACTCGGCGGCACGCGGCAAACACCACCGACGTGAAGCGGTACAGGTTCATGCCCACCAGCACGCGGCCCTGGCGGGCGTACCTGTCCGGATCGGCGGGCTTCTCGACGATGCCCACCAGCCGGCCGTCCACGGAGGCGTTCACGACAGCGAAGCCCTTCACCCGCTCCGGGGCGAAGTTGCCCTCCCGGACCAGCGCCTGCCGCGGGAAGGCGCCCACCACGCAGCCCTCGGGCCGGACGCGGGCCACTTCCCTGAGCGTCCGGGGCTCGAACAGGTTGTCCCCGTTCACGACCAGGAAGCTGTCATCCCCGGCGAACTGCTCGGCGGCCAGCACGGCGTCGGCCGTGCCCTTCGGCTCCGGTTGGACGGCGCAGGTGACGCTCACCTCGGCCAGGCGGCTGATGCGCTCGGCGTTCTCCCGCATCAGGTCGGCCTCCGGCGCCACCACCAGGCAGATCCGGCTCAACCCCGCCTTCAGCAGGCTGTCCACGACGTAGTCGAGGAACGGCCGGCCATTCACGGGGATGAGCACCTTAAGCCCCCGGCCGGCCAGCTCCTCGTCCCGGTCCGCAAGGCCCAGGTCTGGCTGAGCCCGTCTCATACGCGTGCCCAAACCCCGGGCCAGGACTACGGCCTTCTCGAGCATGGCGCACGCGCTCCCTTTGCTCTGCCCGCGGACCGAACGCCGTAATCTACACCACCACAAGGCTTCGCCGCAACTGGCCGCCGGCAGGCGCTACGGGGCGGAGTACTTGCCGGGATACGTCTTCCAGCGCCTGTGCAGCCAGAGCCACTGGGCCGGGGCTTCCCGCACCGCGCGTTCCAGGTCGTGGGTCATGCGCTGGGTGATGCGGCGCACTTCGGCGCGGCGCTCCGCACCCGGACGGGGGTGGATCACGTCGTCAACAGCCACCTGGAAGCTGTCCTGGCCGCGCATGCGCAGGGCCCGCACGAAGGCCACCGGCGCGCCGGTGCGGACGGCCACACGGGCAGCGGCTGTGGTGGTGCTGGCCGGGCGCCCGAAGAAGTCCACGAAAATCCCGTGCCGCCGGGCGTCCTGGTCAACCAGAAGGCCCACGTTCTGGCCGGACTCCACCAGCCGCACCATGTGGCGGAGGAATCCATGCTTACCCATCACGCGCTGGCCGCTCCGCTCCCGCAGCCACGCCGCGTAGCGATCCAGGTACACGTTGTCGAACCCACGCCGGATGGCCCACACCGGATACCCGAGGCACTCCGCCGCGGCGCCCAGTATCTCCCAGTGTCCGTAGTGGCCCGTGACGAAGATGACGCCGGTTTCACGGCCGCTCCCGTCGAGCTTCTCGAACCCCCTCGTCTGAACCAGGCCGTCGCACGAATGCCCCTCCAGCCGCCGGGCGAACTGCAGAGCGTCCAGCAGCACCTCACCCAGGTGGCAGTAGACCTCCCGCACCAACTGCCGGGCCCGCACACGGCTCACTCCGGGCAGCGCCCGCATGACGTTCCGAACGGCGTTCCTCTTGCGGGACCTGCGGTCCAGCACGTAGGCGATGTGGCCCGCCAGCCGACCCACCCTGCGGCCGGTACGCCACGGGAGGGCCATTGCGGCAGCACAGATGCTGCGCACCGCGGCGTAGCCGAGCCAATCCACCGCCCTTGCCAGCTTGGCGCGGATCATGGCTTTGGGCCCATCCATTCCTTCCTCTGCGACCCCCGTTCTCAAGTGCGACCTGCTTTCCAGCTGCCGAGCACGCGGCGCAGAAACCGCCCCGTGTGGCTGCGCTCGCAGGCGGCGATCTCCTCCGGCGTGCCGGCGGCCACTACCAGTCCTCCGTCCGGCCCGGGCTCGGGTCCCAAGTCTACCACATAGTCGGCGTACTTTATAACGTCCAGGTTGTGTTCCACCAGGATAAGCGTGTGGCCGTCGTCCACCAGGGATTGGAAGCAGGACAGCAGTTTGCGTATGTCGTCGAAGTGCAGGCCCACGGTGGGCTCATCGAACAGGAACAGCAGCCGTTCCTCTCCGCCCTGGGCCATCTGCGAGGCCAGCTTCAGCCTCTGGGCCTCGCCGCCGCTCAGGGTGGTGGCCGGCTGGCCCAGACGCAGGTAGCCCAGGCCCGTGCGCACCAGGTAGCGCAGCCGACGCGTGATTGCCTGCTGATCCTTGAAAAACCGCATCGCCTGGTCAACGGTCATCTGGAGCACGTCGTAAATGGAGCGTCCGCGGTATTTCACCTTCAGAATGCCCTCCTGGAAGCGTCTGCCCTCGCACCGGTCGCAGGTCACGTAGACGTCCGCCAGAAACTGCATGTCCACCTTGATGGTGCCCGTGCCGCTGCACGTCTCGCAGCGTCCGCCCGGCGTGTTGAACGAGAACGTGCCGGCGTTCAGGTTCCGGATGCGTGCGTCGCGCGTCCCGGCGAACAGCTTGCGGATGTAGCTGTACACCTTCACGTAGGTGACCGGATTGGAGCGCGGCGTGGTGCCGATCGAGGACTGGTCCACCAGGATGACGTCGTCCACCAGCTCATCGCCGCTCAGTTCGTCGTGCTCGCCGATGTGGTCCGGGTAGCCGCCCGGCTTACGGCGCTTCACGGCCGGGTAGAGTGTATCCTGTATCAGGGAGCTTTTTCCGCTGCCGCTCACCCCGGTCACACAGATGAACAGCCCCAGCGGGAAGCGCACGTTGATGTCCTTCAGGTTATGTTCGCGCGCGCCCTGCACGCGTATTGCCCGCCGGCCGGGCTTGCGCCGCTCCTCCGGCACGGGTATGCGCAGCTCGCCGCGCAGGTAGGCGCCGGTGACCGAGTCCTCGCAGCCCGGCAACTGCCCGACCGGCCCGGAGTACATCAGCCGCCCGCCCTGTTCGCCGGCGCGCGGGCCCAGGTCAATGGCATGGTCCGCCGCCTCGATGAGCTGCCGGTCGTGCTCGACGACCACCACCGTGTTGCCGCAGTCCCGCAGCCGGTTCAGGATGCCGATCAGCCGGTCCGCGTCGCGGGCGTGCAGGCCGATGCTCGGCTCGTCCAGGATGTAGAGCGTGTTGACCAGCGCCGAGCCCAGGCTGGTGGCCAGGTTGACCCGCTGCATCTCGCCGCCGCTCAGCGTGCGGGTCAGGCGGTCCAGCGTAACGTATTCCAGCCCAATCCGGCACAGGCAATCCAGCCGGTTGCGTATCTCCCGCAGCAGCAGCTCGCTGACCTCCAGCTCGTAATCGTCCAGCTCGATCTCCTCGCGGAAGAACTGCTCGGCGCGCTCGATGCTCATCGCGCTGACCTTGGCGATGTTACGGCCGGCCACGCGCACGGCCCGGGCCTCTTCGCACAGCCGCGTGCCGTCGCACGCGGGGCAGGTCTCGTAGGTGCGGTAGCGGCTCAGCAGGACGCGCACGTGCAGCTTGTACTTCTTGGTCTCCAGCCAGTCGAAGAAGTCCAGGACGCCGTAGAAGTGCTCGGTGCCTTCGAAGACGGCGTCCCGCTGCCGGTCCTCCAGCTCCTTCCACGGCACGTCCAGCGGGATGCCGGCCTTCGGGGCGCCGGCCAGCAGTTGCTCCATGCACTCCGCGGTCGAGTCGGTCGTCCAGGGCGCGATGGCGCCCTCGCGCAGCGTCTTCTGGGGGTCGGGCACGACGGCCTGGCGGCTGATGGCGATGGCCGCCCCGTATCCGGAGCACTCCTGGCAGGCGCCCAGCGGGCTGTTGAAGCTGAAGAGCTGCGGCGTGGGGGCGAGCATCTCGCGGCCGCACTCCGAGCAGAGCAGCCGGTTGCTGTAGCGCCGCACGCCCTCGTCCAGCACGTGCACCCGGCATTGCCCCTTGCCCAGCCGGTAACAGGTCTCCACCGCCTCGATGAGCCGCTGGCGGGCGTCCGGCCCCACCACCAGGCGGTCGGCCACGACCTCGACTTCGGTATCGGAGCCGACGGGCAGCTCGTCGCTGGCCGTGATGTCCACCACCTCCCCGTCCGCCAGCAGGCGCACGAACCCCATCTCCCGGATGCGCTCGGCCTGCTCCTCGACGCTGAGCTTCTCGGTCAAAGCCAGGGGGAAGCTGACCATGAACCGCGTGGCTTCCGGGAGGGACAGCACGTCGGCGGCGATGTTGGCCGGCGCGTGGGACTCGACCTCGAGGTCGCACTGAGGGCAGAACACGTGCCCTACCCGGGCCCACAGCAGGCGCATGTAGTCGTTCAGCTCGGTGGCGGTGCCCACGGTGGAGCGGCGGTTCTTGACCGGGTTGGTCTGCTCGATGGCGATGGCCGGGGGGATGTTCTCCACCTTGTCCACGTCCGGCTTGTCCATGCGTTCGAGGAACTGCCGGGCGTAGGCGCTGAACGACTCGACGTAGCGGCGCTGGCCCTCCGCGTAGAGTGTGTCGAGGGCCAGGCTCGACTTGCCGCTGCCGCTCACGCCGGTGATGACCACGTACTGCCCGCGCGGCACGTCCACGTCTATGTTCTTCAGGTTGTGCACGCGGACGCCGCGGGCGCGTATGGCGTTGTCGGTGGTCATAAGGCCAGTGACGTGGCTGAGATGGTCTGAGCAGACGGCTCCTAAACTACCCATTATACAAAACGCCGCCCCGCGCGCCACCGGGCGGCGGACTCAGCCGGCGTTGCCGGGCCCCGTCCATATGGTATGATGCGTGGTGCAGAGAAGCTGTTACAGGTAGCCGTCATGGCCGACAGGAGGCAATTCACCGCCAGCCTCAGCAAGTTCGTTCCCTTGGGCTGGCTTGTGGTCATCGCGCTGGTTGTGTGGACCCCCCCCGCCTTGGTCATGACACTGACCGACCTCTTCGGTCACGAGGGATTCGGGGTGATCGAGATGCGGCTCGATACGGGTCAGCAGCGGTGGCGGCTGCTCTGGTACGTGAGCGAGGAGCGACGCCTGCCGCCGAAGACAGAACGCGCAATACTGAGCATCACTCAACGCCCTCCGGCTTTCCCGCCGAAGTGGTGCGTGGTCAAGAGAGGTCCGAGAAGCGCGGAGAGCAACCGCCACCGGTCCTGTTGGGGAGCTTACGAGGCAGCGCCTGACTGGGCTGCCCTGGACCCGGAGCTGGCACGGATGATCCTGGAGGACGTGGTCCATGCGGTCAGGCCCGCCGTCTCGGGGTCGGACGGCGTCTTCTGCTTGCGCAGCCCGCCGCAAAGCGATCCCACCTGGAGGGAGCGCGTCTGGAACTGGCATTACTTCTGGAGCAGAGGCTACACTCCGCCGCGTGCCAAACGTGATCCGCAGGCGACCTTCCAGCGCCTTCTCTCCGAGGGTGAGGAAGGCGGCCTTACGTCTTTGGAGCGGGCCGTGCTGGCCGGTTACTCGGTCGTCGTCCGCATGTTGCTGGACATCGGTGCAGAGCCCGGCGGGGACAGAACACTCACCGACCTCCTGTGCGGAGCGGCACATCAGGGATACGCCGAGGTGGTGCAGGTGCTCAGAGAGAAGGGCGCCCGCTACGGCACGTATGCTGCCGCTGCCCTGGGTGACGTGGAATACCTGCGCAGAGATATCAAGTACTCTCAGCAGACCTGCTACACGAAGGAATCCATGCGGAACGTGTTCGACCTGAGCTGCAGCCCGCTGGAAGCAGCGGTCCGCAATGGCCGCACGGCAGCGGTCGAGCAGTTGCTGGGAGAGACCAGGAAGCTTGGTTCGGTGGAGCCCAGCACGCTTGGCTGGCTGCTGTACGTAGCGGCCAGATGGAATCGCGCCGAGGTCGCGAGAGTGCTGCTCGCCCATGGCGCCCGCGTTGATTGCGGTCCGTG
>CAYFVS010000074.1:0-2688 GCA_964346565.1 uncultured candidatus Brocadiaceae bacterium
GGCCCAGCACCAACGGTTCCTTCCCCAGGAGGCCGCGGGCGGCGTTGATGCCCGCTACGATGCCCTGCCCGGCGGCTGCCTCGTAGCCGCTGGTGCCGTTGATCTGGCCCGCGTGATACAGGCCGTCCACGCGCTTGACCTCCAGGCTGGGCCGAAGCTGGGTCGGCGGCACATAGTCGTACTCCACTGCGTAGCCGTAGCGCATGATCTCGGCGTGCTCCAGACCCCGGATGCTGTGGACCATGTCCTCCTGCACGTCGCGCGGCAGGCTGGTGAACAGGCCGTTGCAGTAAACCTCGTGCGTGCTGCGCCCCTCCGGCTCCAGGAACAGCAGGTGCTGTTCCCTGTCGGGGAAGCGCAGGACCTTGATCTCGATGGAGGGGCAGTAGCGCGGTCCCAGGCCTGCCTCTATCTGGCCGTCGTAGAGAGGCGCCCGTTCGATGGCGGCCAGGATGATCTCGTGCGTCCGTGGGTTCGTGTGGGTCACGTAGCAGGGGAGCTGGTCGCACTCGATCCGCTCGGTGCGGAAGCTGAACGGGCGCGGCTCGGGGTCGCCCGGTTGGACCTCAAGCCGGTCCCAATCAACCGTGCGTCCGTTGACGCGCGGAGGGGTGTCCGTCTTCAGGCGGCCCACCTCCAGCCCCAGGCGGCGCAGGGACTCCGACAGCCCCCTGGCCGGCGGCTCGCCCATCCGCCCGCCGGGCACGACCATCGGTCCGAAGTGCAGCAGACCGTTCAGGAACGTGCCGGTGGTCAGTATCACGGCCCGCGCGCGGTAGGTGTGCCCGCTGCGCGTCTGGACGCCGTGGACGCGCCCGTCCTCCGCAATCAGCCCGGTGACCTGGGCCTGACGCAGCAGCAGGCCGTCCTGGGCCTCCAGGCGGCGCTTCATCGCCACGTGGTAGGCGTTCTTGTCCGCCTGGGCGCGGGGGGAGTGCATGGCCGGCCCCTTGCCGGTGTTGATCATGCGGAACTGGACGCCGGTGGCGTCAATGACTCGCGCCATTTCGCCTCCCAGGGCGTCAATCTCCCGCACCATCTGTCCCTTGGCCAGGCCGCCGATGGCGGGGTTGCAGCTCATGCGCGCGACGCCGTCCAGGCTCATCGTCAGCAGGGCGGTGCGGGCGCCCATCCGGGCGGCGGCCAGGGCGGCCTCACAGCCGGCGTGCCCGGCGCCCACGACCACGATATCCCAGTCCAGCTCGTCCATGGCTCAGCGATGCACGGGTAAGATCCGACGGAGAATCTCAACGGTGGCCCTGATTGTAGCCGCCCTGTTCGGGTTGCGCAAAAAGGCGCGCCGGCCGCCCGTTTGAATGTGCCGGCGGCGCCGCGGATAATCGAGCGGGGAGGTGGCGCGAGCGTGAAAAGGACCGGCTGCATTCTGGCACTGCTGGGCGTGGGTCTTCTGCTGGTAAGCGCGGTGTTCTTCCTCATACAGGTCACCACAGGACTGAAGCGCACGGCGGTCGAGGTGCTGGCCCTGGATGAAGCGGCGAAGAAGACGGCAGAGCTGGTGACGCTCGAACCCGGCGACGAGTACCAGGTGGGTGTGACGATAGACCTGACGGCTGCGCCGGCGCCGAAGCCCCAGTCGGGTGAGCCGGAAGCCCTCCGGGACCGCCGGCTGCGCTATGCATTCCCCCTGCGCTATGAGGTCCGGGACACGCATGGCGAGACGTTGCTCTTCCGGCGCACGTATCTGCAGTGGGATCGGGGCCGCAGGACCTACGGCCCCGCGTGGGGCGCGCGCCGGTTGGCTGTGACCCATTACCTGGACGCGTTCAACGCTCCGGCGGAGGGCAACGTGACCGTGACAGCCACGCTGGAAGAGGACGAGCGCTACGGGGCCGAACTGCATCGCGCATTCGTGCACCTCTACCAGCCCTCGTGGCTGCGATTGCTCATCGTGCCCGTCGCCATGCTGTTCGCCATGGGCCCCGTCCTGGTGTTCATGGGGTTGGCCGTGTACCTGTCGGGCATCACCGCCGGCCCGGAGCGCTCTGTCAAGGCTGGTCGTCGGCAATGACCCACTGATCGCCCTCGATCATCGGCGTCCGGTAGCTCCGCTCGATGCGACCGGCCCTCTCCAGGTGGTCCATGCAGGCTCGGACGCAGCCTCTGGCGCCACAGATGCTGCGATGGCGGAACCGCCGGTCCAGGAAGCGGTAGTAGGAAGGCGGTTTCTCCCGGCTCTGCCCGGGGCGCAGGAACGGCGCGTAGCGGATGTCCCAACCCTGGTGCACCTGCGGGCAGGCGGCGCAGTCCAGCGGCGCGTGGCGGTACGTCCGCTCCCCGATGGGCACTGTCGTGCTGCGCTCCGCTGGTATCGCATCGGCCGGGCAGGCTTCCACGCACAGGCCGCACTCGTCGCAGATGGTACCTGTGAACAACGGATCGGGTTCCAACTCGGCATCGGTCAGCACGACGAACACGCGCTGGCGAGGGCCGAACTGCGGCGTCAGCAGCAGCTTGCTGTGGCCCAGCTCCCCCAGCCCGGCCGCCACCCCGGCAACCCGCAGGCTTACGATGCCGTCGGGGTGTGGCGCGCCCGGCCGCACGGATCGGCCGGTGTGGGGATGGAACGGGTTGTGCACGGGGACGGACGTGTAACCCCGGTCCTCCAGGAACACGGCTACCTTGCGCAGCATGTGGGGCGCCAGCACCTCGTTCAGGTACTGGTAAGAG
>CAYFVS010000075.1:0-2580 GCA_964346565.1 uncultured candidatus Brocadiaceae bacterium
TTCGCACCCACGCAAGCGGGGCAGATTAGCGGCACCTTGTGTTGCGGGCAGGTCGGTGGTTTCTTCATGGTGGCCATTCTAGCGGAGCTGCTTCGGTACGGCTAGCCCCAATGTGCAGACCGGTAGGAGTCGCTGGCCGACACCAGCTCAATCGCCAGGTTCCCGAGGTACTCCCACAGAGCACGGTAGAGGTCCGTCTGGGGGACGTCTCCCTCGCCGCACTGGTACAGGAAGCACCGCAGGGCCTTGAAGGTCTGGACGTGGCTGAGGACCGCTCGACGCTGGAACTGGTACGGCGTGGGCTCCACGTGCTCGTGGTAGCGCTGGCCCACCGCGGACTCGTTCATGCGGAGCATCGCCTGGCCGAACTCGGAGAGGCGCGTCCGGGAGTCCCAGTCCTTCTCGACCCTGTAGCCTGCGATCACCTCGTTGCCGCGTTCCACGATACCGGAGATTATCTTGTGGATCGTCTCTGACTCCACCACGTATGCGCTCATCGTTCTGTCCCTCCCGAGGCCCGCGGCCTCAGACCCTCATGGGCATAATGGTTGCCTGCAGTCCGTCCTCTTGGATGGCCGCGGGACCGTTCTCGTCAACCGTGCGGAACCACACCCGGTCCGACTCGCAGACCTGCAGGGCGTCCTTCAGGTACTGGACGTTGAAGCCTATGGTCAGCTTGGCGTCCTTGCCGTACTTGAAACGGCAGCCGGACACCTGTTGCTCGAACTGGCCCTTCTCGGGGTCCTTGGCCTTCACGGTGCAGGTCCCGTTGAGCTCCAGGATCACGCGCCGGCCGCGGCTGTCGATCTCGGAGGCAAACGGCTCCGCCGCCTTCAGCACACCGAGCAGCTCAGCGCGGTCCACCTGGACGCGGAACGTGCAGGCCGTCACCTTCGGAACCACAGCGCGCCAGCGCGGGAACTCGCGCGGCTCCACGCGGGCCACCAGGTGGACGCGGGGACCCATCACGTGCAGGTGCTCATCCGAGCAGCCAGCCGAGCCGTCCTCGCACTTTGTGGTCACGGCCAGCTCGGTGACCTTGCCCAGCTTCTTCAGGATGGCCGCCTGCGCTATGGGCATCAGCAGATCGCGCGGCAGTGCGCGCAGGTCCTGACACGGCGCCACGTGCAGCCGGTGGCCGTCTGTGCCCACCACGTTGCCGGCCTTCTCAAGCAGCAGGCTCTGGAGAGGCGATCTGCTCAGGTCGGTGGTGGTGGCGGGGCGGGTCTTCTCCACCGCGGCCACGAGCTCCTCGCCGATGGTCCACCGCTTCTCCGGTGGCGCGGGGATCGTGGGCCACTCATCGAGCGGCCTGGTGGGGAGCACGGTCTTGACGTCACCGACCGTCACGGTAACGCTCTCCGACTCGGGTCCGTCCTGCGACAGCTTGACGATGCTCTCGGGCTTGCCGTTGCGGAGGCACTCCTTCAACTCGCGCCAGGGCAGCAGCGCCTCGAAGCCGTCGTTGCCGGTGGCCTCGCCGAGCTCCAACTGGAGCGCCACGTCGAGGTCGGTGGCTTCCAGCCCGAGCACGCCTTTGGAGTAGCCGACGTGGATGTGGCCCAGCGCGCGGAGCACGGGAGTCTTGCGGCGGTCAGCGGCCTGGCTCACCAGGCGGACGGCGTTGGCCAGGGACTTGCGGATTACTTGGATCGTCTTCACTTCGTGGCTTCCTTTCTGGGGCCTCCCGCACCGGGGAGGCCCCGAACATGGGGGGAGGGGTTACGCAGCCGCAGCGCGCATCACGTCGTTGAGCGCGCGGAAGCCGGCGGTCTGACGGGGCGGGCTCTGCTTCTTCATAACCTGGGTGGCCGCGTTGTACAGGCTCCAGGCGTTGCGGTCGGAGAACTCCTCGTGGCGGGGTTCCTCGTACTCCTTCACCACGTCCAGGATCTGTGAGCTGGAGAAGGCGCCATGCTGCGCCAGCGTAACGACCCAGGAGCGGGCTTCGGAGAGCTCCAGGGGCTTCTCGGTCAGGGAGCGCTGCAGGCTGGTGGTGGCCTCGATGCTGCGCTGGAAGGAGCTCATGGCCAGCTCAACCTGGCGCGTCAGGTTCAGGCCGGCGGTGTGCTTGTGGCCCACCACGTACTCCGCGCAGAGCATCCCGTTGGCGCAGACCATCACCCGCGCACCGCTCAGCACGGACAGGTTGTAGGACTTGTCGTGCGCGTTGCGGAGCCCTATCGAGGGGCGCATCCCGGCGGGCAGGTCCGGGTGTGCCTCGAAGTCCAGGGAGCCAAAGAGGCGGGCGTTGGGAACGGGGATCTTCTCCTCGCCGTCCCACAGGGTACCGTTGAGCACGGCGTAGCTCTCGGACGCCAGGCGGAAGCCCAGCTTGTCCGCCGCACCGAGGATCTGCTCGACCACGGCGCTGTGCGGTACGGGCTTCCACGTCCGGGTGGCCGCGGGAGTCGGGATATCATGTAGCTGGTTACGGGTAACGGGTTTTGCGTTGGAAAGCATCAACATCGTTCTGTCCTTTCCTTTCCTTGCGTTGGTGGTTTGTTTTGAAATGATAAAGCCCTATTCAAGGAAATCAATCTATCAGAATGAGGCCTAAATCAACGATTCAAAGGTTTC
>CAYFVS010000076.1:0-3522 GCA_964346565.1 uncultured candidatus Brocadiaceae bacterium
CGCGAGCTGCGCCAGAACGCCGGCCTGACCGCCGCCCGCAGCCGGTTCAAGGTCTATTACATTGACGAAGTCCACATGCTGACCGAGCCGGCGTTCAACGCTCTGCTGAAGACGCTGGAAGAGCCGCCCCCCCATGTCAGGTTCATCTTCAGCACCACCGACCCGCAGAAGGTGCCCGAGACGGTGCGGAGCCGCTGCCAGCGGTTCGACTTCCACCGCATCTCCGACGCCGACCTGGTGGGCGCCCTGGAGGACATCTGCCGGACGGAGGAGCTGACCGTCGAGGAGGGCGGCCTGAAGGCGATCGCCCGCTCTGCCCGCGGCAGCCTGCGCGACGCGCTCGGCGTGCTGGACCAACTGGCGGCGATGGGCCGGGAGGTAACCCTGGAGGACGTGCTGCACGTGCTGGGCGCGGCGGATGCCCGCCTGCTGGCCGAGCTGGTGGACGTACTGGCCGAGGAGGACACCGCCCGCGCGCTGGAGCTGCTGGACGGGGCGCTGGTGGGCGGCACGTCGGTGGAGGACTTCGCCGAGCAGTTCGCCCGCTATCTGCGCGACCTGCTGGTGGCCGCCTACTGCGGGCCGGAGGCGGACGCCCTGGCCGGCGCAGCCGCCGACGCTGAGACCCTGGCGCGCCAGTCGGGCATGTTCTCCGCCGACCAGCTCACTTACATGATGCAGCTTCTGCGGGAGGCGGCCCTCCGCGCGCGCCGGGAGACAACCGGGCGCATCGCGCTGGAGTTGGCTGTCGTGCGGATGAGCAGGCTGTCGGAGCTGGTGCCCGTGCAGGAGGCGCTCGAGGCGCTCGAGGGCGGCGGGAATCCGCGCACCTCCGCCGAACCGAAGGCGAAGGGCGCCCCGAGCGCCGAGGAGCGCCGCCGCGGCGCCGGCCCGTTGCGGCGGATGAAGGACAAGCTCCAGCGCGCCAAGCCCGGCGACCCGTCCCCGTCCGCTGCCACCGCCGCACCGGAAGTCGAGCTGCCCGACGGCGTGGACGAGAGGAAGGCCCGCCAGCTCGCCGCCTGTGCCGAGAGCCCGGAGGTGGCCCGCAGCGCCCTGCAGGAGGAGCCGCTGATGCAGGCGTTCATTCAGGCGGACAAGACGCTGGGGCTCAGCCCCCAGTTGCTGAGGAAGCGGGCGGAGCAGCAAGCGGAGGACGAAGACGCGACCCCGCCCGAACAGCAGTGACCGCGAGGAGGATGCACAGATGAGAGGCTTCGGTGGAGGCGACCTGGGCGGCCTGATGAAACAGGCCCAGAAGCAGATGAAGGACTTCCAGCGCCGCATGCGCGAGGTCGAGGACGACCTGAAGGAACGCGTCGTCGAGGGCAGCGCCGGCGGCGGCATGGTGAAGGTCATGTTCAACGGCCTCCAGGAGCCGCTCGACATCCAGATTGACCCCGTCGTGCTTGAGGAGGAACCCGAGTTCCTCCAGGAGATGATCCTGGCCGCCATCCGCCAGGGACTGAAGAAGTCCGAGGAGCTGGCGGAGCGCGAGCGGGGCAAAGTCGCCGGCGGGCTCAACATCCCCGGACTCGACGCCCTGCTCTGACGGTATTGCCACTCGGGCGCAGGGCGTATAGAATACGAGCGGTTCTTGCGGCGAGGACAGAGGCGGATGGCAAGAGGCCACACAGAATCGTTCGAGCGGCTCATGGAACAGCTCGGCCGCATGCCGGGCGTCGGCGAGCGGACCGCCGAACGATTGGCCTACCACGTGCTGCGCCTGTCGCAGGAGGAGGCGCTCGCGCTGGCGGACGCCATACGGGAGGTCAAGGACCGGGTCAAGCAGTGCTCCCGCTGCTTCCACTTCAGCGAGAGCGACCCCTGCGCCATCTGCAGCGACCCCGAGCGCGACCAGTCCACCATCTGCGTCGTCGAGCAGGCGAAGGACGTGGTCGCCATGGAGCAGAGCAACTACCGCGGCGTCTATCACGTGCTCTGCGGGCGGCTCGCCCCGCTGGACGGGATGGAGCCGGAGGATCTGACCGTCGACCGGCTCGTCGAGCGGGTCTCCTCCGGGGGGGCGCAGGAGGTGATCCTGGCCTGCAACGCGGACATGGAGGGCGAGGCGACGGCGATGTACGTGCGGGAGGCCCTGGCGGACCTGCCCGTGCGCGTAACACGCCTGGCGCGGGGCGTCCCCTCAGGCAGCCGACGGGAATATGCGAATGCCGCCGTGCTCGCCGACGCGCTGGAGGGGCGCCGCGAGATGGCACCCGAGACCACTCAGCAGCAGGAAAGCGGTGAGGCGTAGATGAGACTGGAAGCCAGCCTGCAAGCACGTCAGGAGATGCGGCTCAAACTGGCGCCACAGATCATCCAGTCCATCGAGATACTCCAGTTGCCGCTGCTGGAGCTGCGCGAGCGCATTGACCAGGAGCTGCTGGAGAACCCCCTGCTGGAGATCGGCCCTTCTACCGAAGAGGAGCAGACCGAGGAGGAGAGCGAACCCGAGGCCGCCTCCGAGGAAGACGACGAGCTGGTCGAGGAACTCACCGAGGAGCCCGCCGAGGAGGAGGAGCCGCTGGAGAGCGAGGACTTCGACGCGCTGGAGGAGATGATCCAGCCCGCCGAGTACGACCTCTACGGGCCCAGCTCCTCCAGCACATCCAGCGGCGAAAAGGACCCAAAACTGGCCGCCCTGGAGAACTCACCCGCCCCCGACATCACCCTCGAGGACCACCTGCTGCGCCAGCTCGCCTATTTCGAGCTGGACCCCACCGTGCGCGAAGTCTGCGAGAACATCGTGGCCAACCTCGATTGGCGCGGCTACCTGGAATACCCCGTCGAGGAGATAGCCGGCTCGATGGAGACGGAGGTCACCGATGAACAGGCTGGGGAGGCGCTGCGCGTCGTGCAGCAGCTCGAACCGCCCGGCGTGGCGGCGCGTGACATCCAGGAATGCCTCCTCCTGCAGCTCGACGAGGAGGATGCGGACCACGAGTTCATGTCCGAGCTGGTGCGCGAGCACTTCGAGGATGTCGCCAGGAACCGCTATCCCAAGGTGGCGCGCGCGATGGGCTGCACCATCGAGCGGCTGAAGGAGGCCGTCGAGAAGCTGGCCAAGCTCAATCCCATCCCCGGCGCTCTGTTCGGGGAGGAGGCCGCCCCCCACGTCATCCCCGACCTGCGCATCGAGCTGGTCGAGGGCGAGTTCCGCGTCGTGCTGGAGGACGCCAACCTGCCCTCCCTGCGCATCTGCAGCTACTACGCCCGGCGCCTCCAGCAGAAGGGACTCGACCCCAAGACCCGCGAATACCTGAGGGACAAGCTCCAGAGCGCCCGCTGGCTGATCGACGCCATCCAGCAGCGCCGCAGCACCGTCTACAACATCGCCGCCGCCATCGTCGAGGAGCAGCGGGAGTTCTTCAAGAGGGGGCCTATGCACCTGAAGCCCCTGAAGATGCAGGACATCGCCGATAGGGTCGGCGTCCACGTCTCGACCGTCAGCCGCGCCATCTCCGGCAAGTACGCCGAGACCCCGCAGGGCATCTTCTCCTTGAAGCACTTCTTCACCGG